>PKED01000144.1 GCA_002863155.1 Sphingomonadaceae bacterium
CACGCTGTAGATCCCCACACCTCCCTGACTCGGCAGAAAGGCTTCAAGGTGGACGACTTTTACGCCGCCCGCAGCAGGACTATCCCGCCGCTACCGTGGTCGAATATTGCTCCGCCGTTCTCAAAAGGCTTCAAGGATGCCGTTGCCCAGGGGGAACTGGATGATCCGGACGTGCGGCGGGCGATCGCGGAATGGGAAAAGTTCAATAGCGAAGGTTCTGGCCGTCGGCGGGGACAACGACGCTCCGAGATCGATTATATCTCCTATCATGGCGATGTCGTCCAACGGCTGTTCGAGGAGCGGCAAGCTCGGTGTGCCAATGACGAGCGCGTCCTGAACAGCAAGCTGATCGACCTCTTTGTCCGCAAGGCGCCGTCCATGACTGAAATCTATGAAATCAAGACAAGCGTCGATCGACAGTCGATATATACCGCTATCGGCCAGCTCATCAGCCATTCCGCCGATGCGCCTTCGCAGGTCAAGCGAACACTGGTTCTGCCGGAAGGGTCGATGCCGCCGGATCTCGAAAAGTCCCTGGCGGCCCTGTCCATCGCAGTGCGCCGTTTTTCGATTTCTTCGGGCAAATCGCCGAAGATTACCCTCTCCTGAGCGCGAGCGGCAGGCCCGATGACCG
Organism: Sphingomonadaceae bacterium; assembly: GCA_002863155.1. Lineage (GTDB taxonomy): Bacteria > Pseudomonadota > Alphaproteobacteria > Sphingomonadales > Sphingomonadaceae > Sphingomonas. Next base: position 635 of record PKED01000144.1, read on the forward strand.
ACGGTGAGCAGCCGACGAAGGCGAATCTGGATCGCTCCGCAAAGGCGTTACTGGCCTTTTTGGCACGGAATCTCCAGGAGCGGCTGTTCAACTACCCGTTTGGCTATTCTTATCCGAAGAATAGCTGTGAGAGCGTATCGCTCATCCTCACCTACCTGCTGGAAAAGAAATATCGGCTCGGAAACGTCAGGATCATCAGGGGCACCAATCGCCGGCATGAACATCATCTGTGGGTCATGGTTGGCGATCTGATCTATGATCTGACCGCCCATCAGTTTCCAGGCCGCGAGCCTGTCGTTGGCGCGCTCGCCGACGAATTCCTGCTCGATGAATATCCTGATTGGTCGGTCGAGACCAAACGGGATTTCGTGGACCGCGACGAAGTGATCGCACTCTACCGGGCTGGCGTCATTCCATTCTGACGGTGCAGTTGAGAAGGCCGCAGGATGCCTGAGAACAAGAGCCATCACTATGTGCCGCAGATGTATATGCGCCTGTTTGCGCGGGCCGGTGACAACCGGATCGGCGTCTATGTCATCGACCGCGCCAAGTTCATTCCCAATGCGCCAATCCGAGGGCAGGCTTGCCGCGATTATTTCTACGGCAAGGATGCGCGCACAGAGCTCGCCTTTGGCCACATCGAGGGCCATGCTGCGAGAATCTTCGCCGACGCGGTCAAGCATAACCGTCTCCCGGAGCCGGACAGCCAGGATCATGAATGGCTGATCTTCTATCTGGGTATGCAGCACGCTCGGACGGTCGGGGCAGCGGAGCAGCACAATGAGGGCTCAGAAAAGCTCGCTAAGGCAATCCTTCGACGCAAGGCCGAACTGGAGGGCAATAGCGAAATCGTCGCCGCGCTCGAGAGGGTTCGGATCAGGCGCACGAATGCGGTTTCCGAGGTCGTGGGCTACGCAACGATCGGCGCGAGCCTTCTCGCCGATCTCACTTTGACGCTCATACGAAATGACAGCGATACGCCTTTCATCGCTTCCGACACGCCTGTCGTCCTGCACAATAGGCTCTACGAAGATCAGCGCGTCAGCGTCGCCGGCTACGCCAACGTGGGATTGCAATTGTTCCTCCCGCTCGGGCCGCGGCTCGCACTCTTCGGCTTCGACAGTGTGGCCTACATCGTGCACGCAGCTTCAGACGACATCGTCACGGTCGATGATGGCGCGCAGATCCGTTTGATAAACGATCTTCAGTGGGAGGCCGCTCACGCGGTGCTGTTGGTGTCCCCTGATATGCCCGAGACGGAATTGCGCTCATCGGCGGCCAATTGGGAGGCACGTCGACGTCTAGAGCGCACGGTGTACCGCGAAGAAATCGTCAGTCAGTCGGACACCGAAATGCGGACGCGACATGGATCGGGCGAGGCTCCCTCGGCGGTATCGCTCGATCTGTCGTTCATCACCTGCTTATTGCCCGCACCGGCGCCGCTCGATCCGTGGGAAACACCGCCGTTTCGGGATGCAGAGCGTGTCGCGCGCGTGGATCGGGCATTCGAACGGTTGGATGATTGGGAATTGGCGCGTCGACGATGACCGATGCGGTTTCACGCGATGCTTGCTACGGTGCACAAGCGTGATGGAAACGGTGATTGCCTGGTGCTTACTTTTGCCTCAGAACTCAGTCGATTTTCTCAGGAAAAATATTTTATATCAATTGGATATGAGGAAAAAGGTCCTGTGGTGTGGTACTTCCGCTACGTGCGGATTTAATCAGATTATCCCTTGCGATTGGCGCTAGCCTGCCGGGCGATTCGTTCTGGTCTGCCCCCAGCGCGTTCATTGCGCCAAGGCGTCGTGATCCCAACCCGCGCTCGTGCTTCGAATGGCACGCGTCGGATATGAGCCTGTCGCAGCAAGGCATGTTTTCAAACGCCGCCGCCGGACCGCGACATGGCCCCGCCCGTAGATATCGCAGCCGCTGCGGCGACGCGCCTATTGTGACGCAATCGCGCATTTGGGCCTGCGTTAGCGTTCCGTGTAACCCTTGCGAGCCTTTTCGGCGATCAGCTTGGCGGCTTTGCCCTGGGCGCGTTCGGGTGGAGCACAGTGGCGACCGGCTGCGGCATCGGCGCGCCTTCGAACGGATCGTCGTCGTCGCGGACTTCGCACCGCGCATGTGGTGCGAAAGGCTCCGGTCCCAAATTTCGGGCTCTTTCTCGCGCAGATGATCGGCGGTCAGGCGATGGCAGGCGATCGGCTGAAGCGTCGGTAAGGATCGCGATCCGTCCCCCAATCGCGCCGACCCTGGCGCCGGATTGGCACCCGTCCAGCCACAAGCTGCATCGCACCGCGACCCTTCATGCCGATCCAATTGATGCCCTGTTCCCGGCGGACCCGGCACCCCAGCTGCGATCCGCGAAATATCCGCGAGCGGCGCGGATGAAAGCAGCGATATTGGGCGCGCCGCGGCGGCTGGCCTGGCAGAGCAGAGTCACCGGCACATCGCCGCCCTCATGAGCCTCTAGCAGGCGGATCAGCCGCCCGGCAGCGAGTGCTTCCGCGACCTGATAGGAAAGCGCGCGAGTGATGCCGTGGCCGCGCTCCGCGCTCGCGATGGCGGCGGCGGCGCTGTTGACCGCGAGCCGGGGCCGCACCGTGACGCCGGTCTCGCCGCGCGCGCCGAAGCGCCAGTCATTGGTCGCGCCGATCCCTTCGAACGCGATGATGCGGTGGCGCCGCAGATCTGCAGGCGCTGTTGGCATGCCGGCGTCCGCGAGATAGGCCGGGCTCGCGACCGTCACGCGCCTGACGTCGGCGAGATGCACGCCGATCAGCGCGCTGTCGATCGGCGGCCCGATCCGCACGGCAAGGTCGAAGCCCTCCTCGACGAGGTGGGTAACGCGGTCGAGGAAGCTCAGCCGGATCGCCAGCGCCGGATGATCGGCGGCAAGCTGCTCGGCGATCGGCATGATATGCAGCCGCCCGAACAGCACCGGCGCGGTAATGCTGAGCGTGCCGCGCGGCGCTGCATCCTCGCCGCGCACCGCGCTTGCCGCTTCGTCGAGTTCGGCCAGGATCCGGCGGCAATGCTCGGCATAGATCGCGCCGCGTTCGGTAAGCCGCACCGAGCGCGTGGTGCGGGCGAGCAGGGCAACGCCGAGTGTCGCCTCAAGCTGCGCGACCGCCCGCGTCGTCGCCGCGCCCGACAGCCGGAGCGCCTGCGCCGCCTGAATGAAACTGCCCCGCTCGGCCACCGCGAGAAAGGCGCGCATCGCATCGATCCGGTCCATGAGATCATTTCAATATGTGAAGCAATGAAGTGTCAAATGGGATTATTATCGCTGCAGGATGCAAGCTCTATCTGGGCGCTCGGCACCGATGCCGCCCATGTTCATCCAGCTGAGGATCCCGCCATGTCCCGCCTGACCATTCCCACCCGCGACGCCGCGCCCGCCGCGTCGCAGCCGCTGCTCGACGCGGTCGAGAAATCGCTCGGCGTTGTCCCCAATCTGTTCCGCCTCGTCGGCCAATCGCCCGCCGCACTCGAGGGGCTGCTCGCGCTCAATGGTGCTCTCGGCAAGGCGCTCGACGCCAAGACGCGCGAACGGATCGCGCTTGCGGTCGCACAGGCCAATGGTTGCGACTATTGCCTGTCCGCGCACAGCTATCTCGGCCTCAACCTCGCCAAGATCGACGACGCCGAGATCGCGCGCAACCGCGCCGGCCATTCGAGCGACGCCAGGGCCGATGCGGCACTTATCTTTGCGACCCGGCTGCTTGCCAGCCAAGGCCGCGTGACCGACGCGGACATCGCCGCGGCAAAGCTTGCCGGGTTCAGCGAGGCCCAACTGATCGAGATCGTTGCGCTGGTCGCGGTCAACGTCTTCACCAACTATGTCAACAACCTCGCCGACACCGATATCGACTTCCCGGTCGTGCGCGCAGCGCAAGCCGCCTGATCCGGAACGGGCGGGCGCATCCCCCCTTAGCGCCCGCCCCCATACCACTCGTTCGCGAAAGGCCGATCATGGGACACCGGTTTCTGGAACTGGCTGCAAGCGACGCCGCCCGTGCGGCGCAGGCCGTGCGCGGCAGCCGCGCCGCCTATGCCCGGATGGAGAGCGGGGCGCCGTTCCACGATCGGCTGGGGCCCAAGGAGGCCGACTTCATCGCGGCGCGCGACAGTTTCTACCTTGCCAGCGTCAATCCCGCCGGCTGGCCCTATATCCAGCATCGCGGCGGCCCGGCCGGCTTCCTGCGGGTGCTTGACGACCGGCGGCTGGGCTTTGCCGACCTTGCGGGCAACCAGCAGTATCTGACGCTGGGCAATGTCGCGACCGAGGACCGGATCGCGCTCTTTCTGATGGATTATCCCAACCGGCGCCGGCTGAAACTGCTGGGCCGGATGCGGCCGGTCGATCTGGCGGACGACGCGGCCCTGGCGGCGCTGCTGGTCGATCCGGATCATCCCGCCCCTGTCGAACGCGGCTTTGTCATCACGGTGGAGGCGTTTGACTGGAATTGCCCGCAACATATCACGCGGCGCTTCACCGAGGCTCATCTCGACGACATATTGGCGCCGGTCCGCGCCCGGATCGACCAGCTGACGCGGGACAATGCCGCGCTGCTTGCCCGGATCGCCGAACTCGAACAGGACAACCGACCATGATCACGCCCCGCCCGCCGCTGCCGCCCTTCACCGCCGAAACCGCCGCGCAGAAGGTCCGCCTTGCCGAGGATGCTTGGAACGGTCGCGACCCGGCCCGGGTAGCGCTGGCCTATACGCCCGACAGCCGGTGGCGGAACCGCGCGACTTTCCTCAACGGGCGGGCCGAGATCGAGGCGTTCCTCGCAGCTAAATGGGCGCGCGAGCACGACTATCGCCTCATCAAGGAACTATGGGCATGCGACGGCAACCGGATCGCGGTGCGCTTCGTTTATGAATTCCATGACGATGCCAGGCAGTGGTGGCGCGCGCATGGCAACGAGAACTGGCTGTTCGATGCCAACGGCCTGATGGCCGAACGCCATGCAAGCATCAACGACGTCGCCATCGGGGATGGCGAACGTCTTTTCCACTGGGACCGAGCGGGTGTTCGCCCCGCCGATCATCCGGGGCTGAGCGCGCTCGGTCTCTGACGATCGACGCCAGTCCGGCTCAGCGATTGTCCGGCTGCGACCGAACCGCGCTGCGCCCGAGCCGGGTCGCGCGATAAGGGCCACCGCCCTTGCTGGAGATCAGCCCGCGCCGTCGCAGCCGATGGAAAACCGCCAGCGAGCAATCGGCCAGCACATGGCCTTCACGCGTGAAGCAATCGACCGCGACGATGTGGCCGGAATCGTCACGCCGGTGGACGATACGCCCGCCCTGCGCCAGCACGTGGAGCACGCGCTGTTCGAATTTTGAGATGTTCATGAGAAGGAAAGCTCGCCCCATTTGGGGTTGGTCCGCACGCAGCATGGCCCCGTCGGCCCGGGGCCGCGGGTGACTGCGCGATGCCGACCCGGGACTTCAGGCCCCGGTCAGCGCTCAGCGGACGACATTTTCCTTCATTCTCGCTCCGTCGGTACGGCCGTCAGTATCGCGGGCAGCCGGGGCGCGGTCAATGCCCCTGCCCGCTCCGACGCCAGAAACTGCCAAGCGCCCGTGCGGCAAGCGACGGCGCACCGGGGCGGACGAGCAGCCAGTCGCGGATCGCCGGCCCCCGGATGGCGCCGATCACCTGCTTGTAGCCGCTGTCGCCGGCTCCCCAATCGACCGTGGTGATGCCGCTCGCGAACGCCGCGACAAGGTTGCGATAGTAAAGCAGCTTGCCCGGCGAGTGTTTGGCGAAAGCCGGATCATAGCTGTTGGCTATCGCATATTTGACCGGCCCGGCATCGACGTCGAACGAAAAGGCGGCGGGCCTGCCGTCGACAGTCAGCAGTGCCGCATGGAGCATCGCCGCAAGCGTCGGATCGCCGGCCGCCGCGCGCCAGAAGGCGCCGTGCCCTGCCGCCGTGAATTTGGCGTCGCGCCCGTCGGTCCGCGCCGCGATCCAGCTTCTGTCCTCGATCGCGGCGAGCTGATCGAACCCGCCGGCCAGGAGCGCCGCACCGTCGAGAAAGCGCCAGTCGAGCGCGCCATGTTCGGCGAGATGCTTCTCGTGGAAGCGGTTCTTGCGCAGCGTCGAATTGCGCGGCCAGCCGTCTCGCGCGGCAGCGGCCATGTCGAGCAGATAGCTGTCGGCGATGAACCGGTCGAGCACCGCCCAGCCGCGCCGCCGCGCCGCCGCGATCAGACCGGCGGCGGCGGGATCGCCATCATAGACCGGGCCGAACCGCAGTACCGTGACGGCGCTCGCCACCGCGTCGGCGAGCACGTCGAACGCGGTGTCGTCGAGCCCTTGCGCCACCGGAAAACTGCGGAACGGCCAATAGCAACCCGTAATCGCCGCCGCGCCGACCCTGCGCGGTCCGACGCGCACCAGCGGCAGTGCCGCGACCGGCCCCGCCGCATCGTCCAGGATCAGCGTCTGCGCCTCGCCGCCATAAGCGGCAAGCGCGGCGGCAAACCATTGATAGCGCAGGAATCGGTGCGACGGCGGTGCCTGTTCCGCGACCGCGTCGATGTCGCTCGCCAGGCCATCGACCCGGCGCGCGCGATAGGCCGGCGGCAGGCGCGCGAAATCGGCGAGCATCATCGGCTTGGTCATCGCTTCCGAGCTTAACAGCCGGATGTTACCAACCGGTTCGCGCTTGACGGTCCGCCCGCCGTCGCCGACCACAGCCGCCATGAGCCTGTCGCCCGCCGTCACCACCATCGCCCAGACGATTCAGCTGTCGGTCAGCCCGGTGTTCCTGCTGGCCGGGTTGGGGGCGATGCTCAACGTCATCGCCGGCAGGCTCGGCCGCGTGGTTGACCGGGCGCGGGCGCTGGAGGCACTGCACCCGCGATCGACCGGCCCGGAGCATGACCGCCATGTCTGGGAGCTGCGGCTGCTCGATCGGCGGATGGCGGTCATCAATGCCGCGCTGTTCCTGTGCGTCGCGAGCGCGATCCTGATCTGCTCCGTCGTCGCGCTGCTGTTCGTCGCCGAACTGATCAACCTGCGGATCGGCACGGTGCTCGCGGTGATGTTCATCGTCGCGATGCTGCTGCTGATCGCCGGGCTTGTCATGTTCATGATCGAGGTCCGGCTATCGCTGCGGGCCACGCATGTCCGCGTCGAGTTGCTCGAACGCGACGGCGGCTGATCGCAACGCCTCAGCGCGCGCCGTCCATCCCCGGCCCGACATCGGCGCTCGGCAGATAGCGCGGTGGCACCCGCTTGTGGCTCGCCTGTTCATAGACATAACCCGCCTCGAGCAGCTTCTGCTCGCTATAGGCGGTGCCGATAAACGACAGCCCGACCGGCAGTCCCTTTACCAGCCCCATCGGCACGGTGAGGTTAGGATAGCCCGACACGGCCGGCAATTCGCTCGACGACGGGCCCTGATACTGATCGCCATAGACGGGCTCGATCAGCCAGCCGGGGCCATAGCTCGGCTCGACCAGGATCGTCGCATTCGCCTTGGCCAGCATCGCGTCGATGCCTTCCTTGCCGGCCAGCCGCAGCGATTTCGCCCGCGCGCCTAGATATTCGGGATCGTCGAGCCCGCGCGTCGCCTCTGCCGCGATAAAGGTTTCCTGCCCGAAAAAGGGCATCTCGACCGCCTTGTTGGCCTCGTTGAAAGCGATCACATCGGCCAGCGTGCGCGTCTTCACCGCAGGCGGCGTCGTCGCGAGATAGGTGTTGAGATCGCCCTTCAACTCGCTCAGCAGCACCGCGAATTCCGCCTCGCCGAGCCCGTCGCTCTTCGGTGCCTCGACATCGACGAGCACCGCTCCTTGCGCCTTCAGCACGGCAAGCGCGGCCTCGAAAGCGGCCTTCAAATCGTCGCCCATCCGCGGCCGCAGCACCGCGACCCGCACGCCTTTCAGCGACGCCCCCGACAGGCTGCGCGCATAGTCGCGCCGGTGTGCGGCGGCGTCCTTCGTCGCCGGATCGGCCGGGTCGGGCGCGATCATCGACGAAAACAGCACGGCGACGTCGCGCACGCTGCGCGCCATCGGCCCCGGCGTGTCCTGGCTATGGCTGATCGGGACGACATGGGTGCGGCTGACGAGACCGATGGTCGGCTTCAACCCGGCCAGCCCGTTGATCGACGACGGACACACCACCGATCCGTCGGTTTCGGTACCGAGCCCGGCGGCAGCAAAGCTTGCGGCAATCGACGCGCCGGTCCCGCTCGACGAACCGCAGGGCGTGCGATCGAGCGCATAGGGGTTCCTCACCTGCCCGCCGACCGCACTCCAGCCGCTGATCGAGTTGTTCGAGCGGATATTCGCCCATTCGCTAAGGTTGGTCTTGCCAAGAATCACCGCGCCGGCACTACGCAGCTCGGCGACAACTGGTGCGTCGCGCCCGGTGACATTGTCTTTCAGCGCCAGGCTGCCGGCCGTCGTCGCCACGGGATCCTTGGTCTCGATATTGTCCTTCACGAGGATCGGGATGCCGTCGAGCGGGCCGATCGGCTTGCCTGCCTTGCGCCGCGCATCGGCCGCCTGCGCCTGCGCGATCGCATCGGGATTGACCGCGATGACCGACCGCAGCGTCGGCCCCTTGCGGTCCATCGCCGCAATCCGGGCGAGATAGGCGCGGGTGATCGCTTCGCTCGACACGCCTTTCGCCATCATCGCGCGCAGGTCAGCAATCGACGCCTCCTCGACCTTCGGCGTCGTCTGGGACTGGACGGGCGCAGCAACGGCGGCGAGCAGCGCGAAAGCGATCAACGGACGCATGAATTTCCCCTTTTTCGATTTGGCATCAGCCTAGCGCCGGGGCGGTCGCTGGCAAGTGCCCCCGGGGCGGTAGCCGCGGCCATTGTGGGCGCAGCAGGGCCCGGAAATGAAAAGAGGCTGCCGGGGGATGCAATCGCACCGCCCCGGCAACCTCCTAACATGGTCAGCGGCCGGATGCTCCAGCCCGGGAGACCATGCGGACCGCCAATCCTGTAGGCCATGACGTTGACTGGAGGAGAATACCCCCCGTCAGGCCCGGCGGATCAGCGGCGCGTCCCCCGAACGAACTGAACCGACCCCATTGCTGAACCATGAGACATCGGATCACCTCCTTTCGCCAGTTGAAACGGTACGCCCTGCCTGAGCGCGACTCATGTTTGAATCATGTGATTCGCACATGCAAGTCTTGTATTGATTTTCTTTCTGGACAAAGCTCGGCAGCTTCTTGGTGGTGCAGGGTCGCGCCTTTACTTCAGCCGCGACAATCCTCGGCAACCCGCAGAATTTCCGCCCAAGCGGGGACGACCAGCGTCGGCAGACCGGGTTGCTCGATCACGAACCTGCCACGGCTGAACCCGATCGCATCGATGATCGGATCGCGTACCGCAAGCGCGATGGCGAGATAGGGCGGCGTCCCGCCGGTCGGCCGAACCGCGAGCGCACGAACCGTGCTCGTCGTCCGGATCGTCATCGACGATGCAGCGGTCGCCGCTCCCCGCCGCGACAGGTAGAGCGTCCCGGCCTGGCGGTCGCAACGCAGCGTCACTTCGGCATCGGCTCCGGGACGTCCGAACAGGGCAATCGAACCTCGCGCATCCTGGCGATAGACCCAGTCGCCCGGCGTCAGCGGCCAGTCGCGCCAGTCGCTGCGATTGGCGACGGGCACCGGCGCGGGCGGCGGCGCGGCGGGCACGACCACCGGCACGGGCGTCGGCGGCACCGGTGGCGCGCTCGGCGCGGCGACGCAGCTGCCGAGCAGCGAGATCAGGATCAGCAGCGGAATCGGCAGGCGCATGCCGATGCTATGCGCGATGCACCCGCCTCGCTCAACCTTGCATCGGCGATGCGAACGACAAAGCGCTTCCCTTCGCCGCGCGCATCGGCGACGAAGCATCGATGGGTGCGCGAATGGACCGCAAGCGGCTGACCGGGATTATCGGCGGCTCAGCCGGCAATCTGGTCGAATGGTACGACTGGTACGCCTATTCGGCGCTCAGCATCTATTTCGCGCGAGCCTTCTTCCCCGATGGCGACCGCACCGCGCAGCTGCTCAACACCGCCGCGATCTTTGCGGTCGGCTTCCTGATGCGGCCGATCGGCGCGTGGCTCATGGGCAGCTATGCCGACGCGCATGGCCGCAAGGCCGGGCTCGCGCTGTCGGTGGGGCTGATGTGCGCCGGGTCGCTGCTGATTGCGGTCGCGCCGACCTATGCCAGCATCGGCATTGGCGCCCCCGCGCTGCTCATCCTCGCTCGGATGCTGCAGGGGCTGTCGGTCGGCGGCGAATATGGCGCGAGCGCGACCTATCTTTCGGAAATGGCGACCCGCCGCAATCGCGGCTTCTGGGCGAGTTTTCAATATGTGACGCTGATCGGCGGCCAGCTGCTCGCGCTCGGCGTGACGCTTGTTTTGCAGGCGACCCTGCCGGAGGCGGCGCTTGAAAGCTGGGGCTGGCGGATCGCGTTCGCGATCGGCGCGGCGCTGGCGCTGTTCGTCTATGTCCTGCGCAGCGGGCTTGCCGAAACCGAGGCGTTCGAAAAGCTCGACACCGAGCGCGCCAAGTCGACCGCGCGCAGCCTGTGGCGGGCGCATCCGCGCGAGTTCCTGATCGTCGCGGCGATCAGCGGCGGCGGCTCATGCGCCTTCTACGCCTACACCACCTATATGCAGAAATTCCTCGTCAACACGTCGGGCTTCGATCGTCAGGTGGCGACCGGCATCATGACGGCGGCGCTGGTCGTCTTCATGCTGTCGCAGCCGCTGCTCGGCGCGGCGTCGGACCGGGTCGGGCGCAAGCCGATGCTGCTGCTGTTCGGGGTCGGCGGGATGCTCGTCTCGGTCCCGGTTTTTCAGGCACTGGCGGCGGCGACCGATCCGGTCGCCGCGTTCGGCCTCGTCCTCGTGCCGCTGATGCTGCTGAGCGCCTACACATCGATTTCCGGACTCATCAAGGCCGAGCTCTTCCCGCCCGCGATCCGCACGCTTGGCGTCGCGCTGCCCTATGCGATCGGCAATACGGTGTTCGGCGGCACGGCGGAATATGCGGCGCTGTGGTTCAAGCAGGCAGGAATCGAGAGCGGCTTCTACTGGTATGTGACCGCGATCATCGGGATGGCGACGCTGGGCTTTGCACTGCTGCCCGACACGCGCCGGACGAGCCTGATCGCGGAGGATTGATGGCGGCGCACGACCGTCTGTTCGTGATCTCGGGCTGTTCGGGCGGCGGCAAGTCGACGCTGATCGCCGAACTCGCGCGGCGCGGCCATGCCGTCGTCGCCGAGCCCGGTCGCCGCATCATCGCCGATGGCGGACCAACGCCCTGGGAGGACCTGCCCGCATTTCTGCACCATGCGGTCGACATGGCCATCGCCGACCACGCCGCCGCCCTGGCACGGGGCACGCTGGCCTTTTTCGATCGCGGGCTGGTCGACGCCGTGCTCGCGCTTGAGCGGCTGGGTGGCGCCGATACTCTGCGCGCGCGCTGCCGCCAGACCCGCTATGCGGCGACCGTCTTCCTGGCCCCGCCATGGCCCGAAATCTATGTGGTCGATGCCGACCGGCGCCACGGCATGACGAGCGCGATCACTGAATATGAGCATCTCGCCCGCGGCTATCCCGAACTGGGCTATCGGGTCGTCGCTCTTCCCAGGCTAGCCCCGGGCGCGCGCGCCGACTTCGTCGAACAGACAGTGGCGGAGCAGCGCCGAATTTGATGATCGCCGCCGTTCAGACCTTATTTGGGCTTCCTGAACCGGAAGGCGAACCGGTCGGTCTTGCCGCGGATCGCCGGGTTGAAAACGCCCAGGCTGTGATCGTCCGCCGGATTGCGGAGCATGTCGCTCGATCCGTCGAGCACGAATCCCGCCTTCACGAAGTCGGCCTTCACCACTTCGGGATCGATCCGGTGCATCTTGTCGACCGTCGCGCGCGTGTCACCGGGCAACGCCACATGGTCGATCACCGCGACGGTGCCGCCGGGCTTCACCGACGCATAGAGCGACTTCAGGAACGCCGCCGGATCGGTCTTCGGCACCTTGAACTTGTCGCTCTCCCAATAAAGGTCGTGATAATCCAGGTGGATCATCACAAAATCATAGGCATTGGCAGGCGCGGCAAAGGCCTCGAACGGATAGGTTTGGTGGGTGACGTTCGTCTGACGACCGAGCAGCGCGGTCCAGGCAGCGCTGGCCTTGTCGTCACCGGCGACGAATTGCTGCGGGTTATAGGCGGTCACATGCCCCTTGGCGCCGACCGCGCGCGCCATGATCTCGCTGTAATAGCCATTGCCCGCCATGATGTCGGCGACTTGATCGCCCCTTTTCAGCCCCATAAATGTCAGGACTTCCGCCGGCTTGCGCCCCTCATCCAGGCTCACGTCCTCGGCGGCGCGGCCCGGCGCGGAGACGGCCGCCGCGATGTCGGGCCTGGCCTGTTTGGCGGCGATCGGGGCGGACAGGGCAATGGCGGCGGCAACCAGCATCAAGGACGGGCGCATCGGTGGTGACCTCGCTTGTGTGTTGCCCAATTAATACGCCTTTGCCGCAGCGGCGTCAATCACGGCATAGCGTTCAATCGCGACTGAAAACGGTGGTTTAGGGGTGCTTAACGCTCGCGCGGTTATGGTGCGCGGACGTCCAGCAATGGTGATGGCCGCAGAGGTTGCATCGGCGATGATAAATGGCAGGGTCAGCAAGAGACTGAGCGACGAAGACGTCGCGATGCGCGTTCGCCTGTACAACGAAGGCGGCCGGTTTCAGGAGAATTTGCGAACCGTCTGGGCCCGGGCGTCGACCGTCATCATGCCCGTCGTCGAACACGAATGGCGCGTCAATTTTCGGAACCCGCTCAGCGGCGTCGCGCCGGATCAGGTCGAAGACTTCGTCAAGCTCGTGCTCGAGACGACCGCCCAGCGCTGGACGCAGCCGGTCGATGCCGATTGGGTCGCGCTGATCGCCCGGCGCGGGCGCGAACAGGCCTCGCTCAACCTGTCGCTGCCGATGGTGATCTATGGCCTGATGAACTACGGGACCGCGCTTACCCGCGCGATCACCCATCATTTTGCCGATGACGTCGATTTCGTCACGCTCGCGCTCGACACGATCCACCGCCTTCACTGCATCGAGGTCGACATCTGCATGACGCAGATCGGCATCGTTCGCCGGGCCGAAACCGCCGATGAGCTCGCCGCCCGGGGCCAGTCCTATCTCGATGAGTTGGGCGCGATGCTCCACGATTCGGTCGCCGATGTCGCGGCACTGCGCGCGCATGCCGCTCAGACCGCGCGGGCAGCGCGCAGCACGCTGGAAAAGACGTCCGAAGTGGCCAGTGCCGCCGAGCAATCGGCGATGGCGATGCGCGATGCCGCCAGCACGGCAGGCGGCCTGATCGCCGCGATCCGCGATGTGCGCAGCGAAGTCGACATCGCCGCGGAGATCGCGACGCGCGCCAGCCGTCAGGCGGCCGAGGCGGTCGACATGTCGCGGCACTTGTCCAGCCATGCCAAGTCGATCGAATCGATCTTAGGCCTGATCCGCGAGATCGCCGGCCAGACGAACCTGCTCGCGCTCAACGCGACGATCGAGGCGGCCCGCGCCGGCGAGGCGGGGCGCGGCTTCGCGGTCGTTGCGCAGGAGGTGAAGAGCCTCGCCAACCAGACCGCGCGCGCCACCGATGACATCGCCGCCACGATCGCCGCGATTCAGTCGGCGACCCAATCGGCCGTCGAAACCAACGCTTCGATCCAGTTGACCGTCGCGCAGCTTGCCGACGGCGCCGACCGGATTCGCGCGGCGATGAACGCACAGGCCAACACCGTCACGGCGATCACCGCCAGCGTCGACGAAACCGCACTCGCCGCCGATTCGATGTCCAGCACGATCACCGCGATCCGCGAAGACAGCGACGTCGTCGCAAGCGCGGTCGACGGACTTCAGGCGCGGGTCGGCACCGTCGATGCGCGGCTGACCAGTATGGAGACGGTGGCGGGCAGGTTCGTCGCCGGCATCGCAGGCGGCCAGCGATCACCGTGAGGGCGCGTCAAGCGGCCCGCGGCACGATAATGTCGGCTGGATAGCCGCGGCCCCTTCCGCAAGCGCGCCGCCCCGGCCACACGCAGCTACCGGCCGCGTTACCGCGATCCTGTGCGGGGTTGCCCGGATCGGCATCACCGAGCCGAACTGGCCAAGCGTGTCTCGCTTTGCAACCACACCGCTTCGTTTCGGCACAGAAATTACCTGCCTTCCGGCCGCGTTCAATGTAATGGCGCATCGAAATGCTGGTCAAACCGGTGTCAGACTTGTTCGGGGGCAATAACTCGGGGGCGATGATGCGCGACGATTTGCCTGAGCGTTATGCCGCCAAAGGATCGGCATGAACCTGCGGCGCGAAGCAAGCTTTCGCTGGCTGACAATCGCGGCAGTCGGCATTGCGATCGCTGTACGGTTGTTCGGTCTCGATTATTCGCTTTGGCATGACGAGATCGCGTCGGTCACTTTCGCGCGCCAACCGGTTTGGCGGTTGTGGAGCGACTGGATGATCCGTGAGCCCAATCCGCCACTATTCTACACGATGCTGCATTACTGGATGGCGTGGTTTGGCTCAACCGATCTGGCCGTTAAGTCTCTCGCAACTGTGTTCGGTATCGGCAACGTCGTCGTCGTGGCGCTGATTGCACGGCGTCTGGGCAGCAGCTGGCTCCCCGCTCTGGTTGCGACACTGTTTGTCGGACTCAACCCATGGCACATCTACTACAGCCAGAACGCGCGCGCCTATACGCTTGCTGCCTTCGCCGCCAGCCTCGCCGGCCTTGCGGTCGTCCGGATCGTCAAGCAACACCACGATGCATCCTCGTCCGGCGGCGCGCGCGCCGATTGGATGCTGTTCGGTCTTGCCATGCTGGCCGCGCTCTACAGCCACACGACGATGGTCATCTTCTACGTCGTCGTGAACCTGATGTTCGCGTCGTGGATCGCGATCACAACCCGAAGGGAGCGGTTGCTGGCGCCGTGGATCGCGTCCAATTTGATGATTTGCATCGGCTATGGCTGGTGGGCTTGGATTACGTGGCACCAATTGGGGCACAACGGCAATCTGGCCTGGATGGACCGGCTAAACATCCGGCTGGCCACGCACATCATGTTGGAAATCTTCGCGCCACAATCGCACTATCTTTCCGTCCGCGATCGCGGCTTTGGCGGTGCTGCCGCTTGCACTCGTTGCCCTGACGCATCGGTGGGGAGCGGCCCTGATGTTGCTCTGCGCGGGCGCGATGCTGCTCTTCTATGTCGGATCGCAGGAGATCACCATCTTGCAAGAGCGGACGATTCTATGGGCTCAGCCGTTCTTCGCCGTGGGCTTGGGACTTGCCGCACAACGTATCCGCCACGGGGCCGTGGCGACCGGGCTAATCGTCGTTCCACTTGCGCTGTCGGGCTTGGCTTATCGTGAGGCCTATCCTGACCGCGAATGGGATCGTTGGCCGGCTGTCGTGGCATTAGCGGCAACCGATCCGCAGATCCCCGTGTTCGTCACCGGCGAGGCATTTGCGCTGGCCTTCGGGCATTATTGCGAACAGCGTTTTGGCAATTGCCCTATCCGCTACATCCCGGTGCGCAGTTCGGAGGACTCACCTTGGTCGGCAGGGCTTTCGCGCCGGATGGTCGTTGACGAACATCGTGCATGGTCGTTGGGCTGGCCGGTGATCCGCACCGTCGAATGGGACGACGTCGACACGCTGTTTCCGGAAAGGCAAGCGTGTAGCGCCGCGGATCAATCGCCGGCCTATCGTGCGCGGCAATCGACGACGCTAGGGCAGTTGAAAGTGATGACCTGGGAACGGCGAGCCGATTGCCCCCTGCGTTGACCACGCCAATGGCTCGGCCAAATCGATCAACACAACGCTACCGCCCCCGTCGCGAACTTCCAGCCATGCCCGCGCGCATCTTCTGGCTCTTGCCGTAGCGTGTCTTGCGCGTGCCCGGCTTGCCCTCGTTGCTTCGCCCCATAACCGGTGCTTTGCGCTCGTGCTCGG
The DNA here is from genome assembly GCA_002863155.1 of Sphingomonadaceae bacterium. Lineage (GTDB taxonomy): Bacteria > Pseudomonadota > Alphaproteobacteria > Sphingomonadales > Sphingomonadaceae > Sphingomonas. The sequence continues at coordinate 16,662 of PKED01000144.1, forward strand.
GCAGGCCGAGTTCCTCCGCCTCGAGGCTGCGGATTTCGTCGCGCAGGCGGCCGGCTTCCTCGAATTCCAGGTCGGCCGCGGCGGCGCGCATCTTCTTTTCAAGTTCCTCGATGTAAGCGCGCAGATTGTGGCCGACCATGTGCGGGCGATCTTCGTCGATCTCGACCGTCACCTGATCGCGGCTCGCCACGTCCTTGATGATGTCGCCGATGTTGCGGCGGATCGTCTGCGGGGTGATGCCGTGCGCGGCATTGAAGGCGAGCTGCTTTTCGCGGCGACGCGCGGTTTCGTTCATCGCCCGCTCCATGCTGCCGGTGATCCGGTCGGCGTAGAGGATCACCCGCCCGTCGACGTTGCGCGCGGCGCGGCCGATCGTCTGGATCAGCGAGGTTTCGCTGCGCAGGAACCCTTCCTTGTCGGCGTCGAGGATCGCCACGAGCCCGCATTCGGGAATGTCGAGCCCCTCGCGCAGCAGGTTGATGCCGACCAGCACGTCGTAGACGCCGAGCCGAAGGTCGCGGATCAGCTCGATGCGCTCAAGCGTCTCGACGTCGGAATGCATGTAACGGACCTTGATCCCCGCTTCGTGCATATATTCGGTCAGATCCTCGGCCATCCGCTTGGTCAGCGTCGTCACCAGCGTGCGATAGCCGAGCTCGGCGGTCTTCTTCGCCTCGACGATCAGGTCCTGCACCTGCTCCTCGACGGGTTTGATCTCGATCGGCGGATCGATCAGCCCCGTCGGGCGGATCACCTGTTCGGCGAAAACGCCACCGGTCTGCTCCATTTCCCACGAGCCCGGCGTCGCCGAGACATAGGTGGTCTGCGGGCGCATCGCCTCCCATTCGTTGAAACGTAGCGGGCGGTTGTCGATCGCCGAGGGCAGGCGAAAGCCATATTCGGCGAGCGTCAGCTTGCGGCGGTGGTCGCCGCGCGACATGCCGTTGATCTGGCCGATCGTGACATGGCTTTCGTCGACGAACAGCAGCGCGTTGTCGGGCAGATATTCGAACAAAGTCGGCGGCGGCTCGCCGGGCATGCGGCCGGTGAGGAAGCGGCTGTAATTCTCGATGCCCGCGCAGGAGCCGGTCGCGGCGATCATCTCCAGGTCGAAATTGGTGCGTTGTTCCAGCCGCTGCGCCTCGAGCAGCTTGCCCTCGGCGACCAGTTCCTTCAGCCGCTCGGCAAGCTCGAACTTGATCGCCTCCATCGCCTGTTTCAGCGTCGGCCCCGGCGTCACATAATGGCTGTTGGCATAGACGCGGACATAGTTGAGGCTCGCGACCTTCTTGCCGGTCAGCGGATCGAACTCGACGATTTCCTCGATATCGTCGCCGAAGAACGACACGCGCCAGGCCGTGTCCTCATAATGCGACGGGAAGATTTCCAGATTGTCGCCCTTTACCCGGAAATTACCGCGCGCAAATGCGGCGTCGTTGCGCTTGTATTGCAGCGCGACGAGCTTGCGGACGATTTCGCGCTGATCGACCACCTGGCCCTTTTTCAGGTCGAAGATCATCGCCGAATAGGTTTCGACCGAGCCGATGCCGTAGAGGCACGACACCGATGCGACGATGATCACGTCGTCGCGTTCGAGCAGCGCGCGCGTGGCGGAATGGCGCATCCGGTCGATCGCCTCGTTCACCGAGCTTTCCTTCTCGATGTAGGTGTCCGAGCGCGGCACATAGGCCTCGGGCTGGTAATAGTCGTAATAGCTGACGAAATATTCGACCGCGTTGTCGGGGAAGAAGGATTTCATCTCGCCATAGAGCTGCGCGGCGAGAATCTTGTTGGGCGCCAGGATGAGCGCCGGGCGCTGCAATTCCTCGATCACCTTGGCCATGGTGAAGGTCTTGCCGCTGCCGGTTACGCCCAGCAGCACCTGATCGCGCTCGCCGCCCCGCGCCTGTTCGACCAGCTCGGCAATCGCCGTCGGCTGGTCGCCCGCCGGTTGATAGTCGGACACGATCTTGAAGGGGCGCCCGCCCTCCACCTTGGCCGGCCGCTCGGGGCGATGCGGAACGAATGCCTGACCGGTTTCGGGCTCGTTGAGGTTTGTGCGAATCTGGATTGCCATCGCCGGAACATATGGGGATTATCGTGCACGGCGCAACGCGCGGGAGACTCGGGCCGACATCAGCTTCGATAAGGGGAGATCGACGGATGGCGCGATTGACGATGATGGCATCGGCGGCACGTCCGGGGATCGGCGTGCCCCCCCGGACCGATCATCCAGCTGGCAACCATGATCCATGCACAGGAGACTTCGCGATGATCGGTTATGCGACTTTGGGAACCGACAATATCGATCGGGCCCGGACCTTTTACGACAATCTGCTCGGAACAATCGGTGCAAAGCGGATCATGGAGTTCGGCGACGAACTCGGCGGGTTCACCATGTGGGGGACTAGCTGGGACAAGCCCGGCATCGCGGTGACGCGACCGCATAACGGCAATGCGGCCGTCGCCGGCAATGGCAACATGATCGCGATCACCGTCGATGAACGGGGGAAGGTCGACGCGCTCCATGCCAGGGCGCTCGAGCTGGGCGGCAGCTGCGAAGGTCCTCCCGGCGTGCGCGGCGAGGAAGGGCCGCAGGCCTTTTACGGCGCCTATTTCCGCGATCCCGACGGCAACAAGCTTTGCGCTTTCCGGGTCGGGCCCGCCGACTGGTCGGGGCGGCGATAGGCGACCGCCCACATCACCATGGCGACGGCGGCACACATGGCGGCCAGCATCAGGCTGGTCGCCGCCGCGCTCCCCCAGCGATAGAGCAGCGACCGCGCATCGCTGGGCGGCGCGTCGAACAGGCCAAAGCCATAGGTCTGCGCGAACAGGAACAGGATGAAGCCGATCGCGGCCCCCGCCATGGCGGCATGGACCATACCCCGCCAGCCGCGAAAATGCAGGACCGTCCAGAGCGGCACGCCGACCGCCGCGATGCCGAGCGTGGTGAACAATGTTCCCAGGATGAAGGCGGTCGCCATCGCCAGCACTGTCGCGGTGCCGCTGCCCCAGGCAAGCATCAGCCAGAAGGCACCGCCCAGCAGCCCGCCCGCGCAAAGCGCGAGCCCTGCGCGGTCGAGACTGGTTTCCGGCAATGCCGCCCCCGCGTGCCGTTGGTCCCCCACCATAGGGCAAGCGTAGGACGGCGCGCGTCGCGGCTCAAGTGGCTTGATCTCGCGCTATCGCCCGCCCAGTCTGCACGGCGATGCTATCGCTTGCCCTTGCTGCCGCTGCCGCTGACCTGCCGCCCGCCGCCGCCGGCGTCCGGTTCGAACGCAACCATATCGTCGCGCCGCTGGCCGAGGGCGAGGCCGACCGTGCCACTCACCGCCGGGTCCGCGTCGACGATCCGGTGCGGATCGCCTCGATCTCGAAGCTCGCGGTCGCGCTGGCCGTCATGCGGCTGGTCGATCGCGGCCAGCTCGACCTCGACCGCGACGTCGGCGACTATCTCGGCTGGCGCCTGCGCAACCCCGCTTTCCCCGACACGCCCGTCACGCTGCGGCAGCTGCTGTCGCATATCAGCGGCGTGCGCGATGCGGCGGGCTATGCGATGGCGCTCGACGGCGATCTGGCGGCGCGGATGGCGGCACCTGGCGCATGGGATGCAGCGCACCGGGCGGGCTATTTCAGCTACGCCAATCTCAACTTCCCGCTGATCGCCGCGGTGATGGAGGGCGCGACGGGCGCTCGGTTCGACCGCATCATGGCGGAGCAGGTCTTTTCGCCGCTTCGCATCGCAGGCTGTTTCAACTGGTCGACCTGCGCCCCGGCAGCGGCACGGCGCGCGGTCGTGCTCTACCGGGCGAGCGGCGAGGTCGCGATCGACGACCTGCACGGCCAGGCGCCCGTCTGCCCCGGCCAGCCTGCGGCGGATGGCGGCTGCGATCTCGGTCGCTATCGCCTTGCCCGCAACGGTGGTTTCTTCTCGCCCCAAGGGGGTATGCGGATCGCGCCGACGGGGCTTGCTCGGATCGGCGCCGCGCTCGCCCGGCCCGGCTATCTGTCGGCCCGAAGCCTCGCTGCGATGACGCGCCCCGCCTGGCGCTATGACGGCGGCAACGGCGATATCGAGGGCGGCATCTTCTGCGCCTATGGCCTCGGCGTCATGATCATGGCCCCGCCCGGCCGCCACGCCGCCTGTCGCGACGACGTGGTCGGCGACGGCCGCATGCGGATCGGCCATGCCGGCGAGGCTTATGGCCTGCGATCCGGGCTATGGATCGATCCGGCAACGGGCAAGGGCATCGCCTTCTACACCACCGCGATCGCCGACGACGCCGCCGTGGGGCGGTCGGCATATACCGCGCGCGAGGAAGCAATGGCGGCGCGGGTCGCCGCCGCCCGGCGTTAAGCCGCCTTTGCCCGGCTCGCCTTTTTGCGTTCGTGCGGGTCGAGGTAGCGTTTGCGCAGTCGGATCGACTTGGGCGTCACTTCGACGAGTTCGTCGTCGTCGATATAGGCGATCGCCTGTTCGAGAGTCAGGCGCCAGGGCGGCGTCAGGCGGATCGCATCGTCCTTGCCGCCGCTGGCGCGGAAGTTCGTCAGCTGCTTGGCCTTCATCGGATTGACTTCGAGATCCTCGGCCTTCGCATTCTCGCCGATGATCATGCCTTCGTAGAGCGCCTCGCCGGGGGCGACCATCATGATCCCACGCTCTTCCAAGGGCCCGAGCGCATAGGCGTTCGCCTCGCCCGCGCCGTTGGAGATCAGCACGCCGTTCTTGCGACCGTCGATCTTGCCCTTGTGCGGGCCGTATTTTTCGAACAGCCGGTTCATGATGCCGGTGCCGCGCGTGTCCGACAGGAACTCGCCGTGATAGCCGATCATCCCGCGGCTGGGCGCCGAGAAGGTAATGCGCGTCTTGCCGCCGCCCGAGGGGCGCATGTCGGTCATCTCGGCCTTGCGCAGGTTCATCTTCTCGACGACGGTGCCCGAATATTCCTCGTCGACGTCGATGATGACGGTTTCATAGGGCTCGGTCTTGTTGCCCTGCTCGTCTTCCTTGAACAGCACGCGCGGGCGGCTGATGCCGAGTTCGAAGCCTTCGCGGCGCATCGTCTCGATCAGCACGCCGAGCTGGAGTTCGCCGCGCCCGGCCACTTCGTAGCTGTCGCGGTCGTCGCTCTCGGTCACCTTGATGGCGACGTTCGATTCCGCCTCGCGGAACAGGCGGTCGCGGATCATCCGGCTCGTCACCTTGCTGCCCTCGCGCCCCGCCATCGGGCTGTCGTTGACGGCGAAGCGCATCGACAGCGTCGGCGGATCGATCGCCTGCGCCTTGAGCGGCTCGGTGACGCTGGGATCGCAGATGGTGTTGGCGACGGTCGCGGTGGTGAGCCCCGCCAGGCTGATGATGTCGCCCGCATTCGCCTCGTCCACCGGGACGCGCTCCAGCCCGCGAAACGCCATGATCTTCGACGCGCGGCCGGTTTCGACCACCTTGCCCTCGGGGTCGAGCGCATGGATCGGCATGTTGGTCTTGACCGAGCCCGAAAAGACGAGACCCGTCAGGATGCGGCCGAGGAAATTGTCGCGGTCGAGCAGCGTGACAAGAAACTTGAACGGGCCGTCGGGATCGGCCGAGGGAGCAGGCACATGCTCGACGATCTTGTTGAACAGCGGCGCCAGCGTGCCCTCGCGCACTTCCGCGCTCTCGCCGGCATAGCCGTTGCGGCCGCTCGCGAACAGCACCGGGAAGTCGAGCTGGTCGTCATTCGCTTCCAGGCTCACGAACAGGTCGAACACTTCGTCGAGCACTTCCTGCGCGCGGGCGTCGCTGCGGTCGATCTTATTGACGACGACGATGGGCCTCAGGCCGAGCGCGAGCGCCTTGCCCGTCACGAACTTGGTCTGCGGCATCGCACCTTCGGCGGCGTCGACCAGCAGGATGACGCCGTCGACCATCGACAGGATGCGCTCGACCTCGCCGCCGAAATCGGCGTGGCCCGGCGTGTCGACGATGTTGATGCGCGTGGCGGATTGCGCTCCCGCAGGGGCCCATTCAATCGAGGTACACTTCGCCAGGATCGTGATCCCGCGTTCCTTTTCGAGGTCGTTCGAATCCATCGCGCGTTCCTCGACGCGCTGATTGTCGCGGAACGTGCCAGACTGGCGGAAAAGCTGGTCGACAAGCGTGGTCTTGCCGTGATCGACGTGGGCGATGATCGCCACGTTGCGGAGGCTCATAAGGTGTCCTGATGTTAAGAGCGGGGGTGTCGGCGGCGCGCATAGCCCAATTTGCTGCGCCGCGCAAAGGAGTCAGCCCATCAACCGGTTGGCGATCCATCCAGCAAAAAAGCCCGCGACCGACAATAGGCCTCCCCAGAGTGCTGGATTACGTTGAATGAAGCTCTCAAAGCGCCGCCAGCGACCCTCGGTCGCGAGTTCGGCTTGGAGGAGCTGAAGAATTTAATTCTCAACAGCAGCCTGTTCGCTCTTCGTATCCCTGAGAGGCACGGAGTCCGGAAAGCCGCTGCCGCGCAGACGACGATCGATGTCGGCCATTCGTGCAAAAGCTTTGCGGCTCACTCCGATTATTGCACCGGCGGTCTCTCCTAACGGCCTACTGAGGTCGAGTTTGCGCTCGGAAGCAAGCCTTCTGGTATTCTCGAACGCACGAATTGCGGCGTCTTCGATAAAGGGCTCAATATATCGAATCCAAAAAGAATCTACGGCAGAGCCTGCAAAAGCGACCCCTGAAATGCAAATTTCACCGCCGCCAAATTTCGACACGCGAACGCCATTCGATGAAAAAAATGCCCATGGCGTTATTTGCCCATCGTTTAGTTTATCGTACTCGTCTTTAGCGAATTTTATAATCAACGGAAATAGATGACTAGTCATTTCCTATCCAATTCTCAATAGTCAGATCATCCACTCTGGAGAATTCGGCGGTGTTGGCAGTTACGAGGCTCAGCCGCCGTGCCATTGCCTGCCCAGCGATTAGTACATCGTAAGGGCCGATCGGCATGCCGCGACGCTTGAGGGTGGCACGTATTTGACCAGCGGCGCGGGCATCTTTGGCGCCGAATTCCAAAACCGGGAACTCGAGCAGTTGAAGTCGCTCAAGATTGTTGGAGACACGGGCACTGTTAAACGCTCCAAATATCAACTCGAACATCACGATGCTCGAGACGCCGACATCGGAAGGCGCAACCGTGGCGAGCGATGTCATTATCGCGGGCTGGTTCGCCATGATGGCGATTATCGCGTTGCTATCGAGCAGATAGCGCATCAGTCAAACGAGGGGCCATCAGGCATCTGGTCCGGACCCGGGCGATCAAGTGCCGCCGCGATGGCATCGTCATCCATAGGCTCCAGTTTCTTGAGCCACGCCCATCCGTCCGCAGCGATGGGCTCGAGGATAACCCGATCCCCCTCCCGCCGGATCGTCACCTCCGCCCCTTCGAAGCGATATTCCTTGGGCAGGCGTACGGCCTGGCTGCGGCCCGTCCAGAAGATTTTGGCCATGTCTGTCACCGGCACTGCTCCTTTGATACCTATCATTGATATATACCATTTGGTTGTGCCCGCCAACACTTTACCGCCGCGCGACCGCCGCATAGGCGAACAGCGTGTTGCTCCACCGTTTCCTGCCCGATCGCTTCATCATGATTCTGGTCGCAACGCTGGTTGTCGCCACCCTGCTGCCCGCAACAGGCGGCTTGCTGGCGGCGATCGGCTGGGTGTCGAACGCGGCGATCTTTACCCTGTTCTTCCTCCACGGCGCACGGCTTAGCCCGGCGGCGGTCGTGGCGGGCGCGCGGCACTGGCGGTTGCAGCTGGCGATCCTGGGCTTCGGCTATGCGCTGTTCCCGCTGGCGATGCTGGCGACGCGCGCGGTGCTCGATGGCCGGTTGCCGCCGGAGATGCTGCTCGGCCTGATCTTCCTCGGCGTGCTGCCGACGACCGTGCAGTCGTCGATCGCCTATGCCTCGATCGCGCGCGGCAATGTCGCGGCATCGGTGATCGCCTCGGCGGCGTCGAACCTGATCGGCGTGATCGCGACGCCGCTGCTGTTCGCGCTGCTCGCCGGCGGCGCGATGGGCGGCGTGTCGCTGGAGGCGGTGGGCAAGGTCGCGACGCTGCTGCTGGTGCCCTTCGCGCTCGGGCAGTTGCTGCGCGCCCGCGTCCTGCCGGTGGTCGAGCGCCACAAGCCCGCGGCGGGGATGATGGACAAGCTGACCATCGTGCTCGCGGTCTATGTCGCCTTCGCGCAGGCAGCGACCGAGGGGCTGTGGTCACGAATAAGCGCCGTGACCCTGATCGAGCTCGCGGCCTTGATGGCGGCGGTGCTGATCGTCGCGTTCGCCGCCGCCTGGGGACTGGGCGGGGCACTTGGCCTGGCGCCCGCCGACCGCGCGACGCTGTTGTTCGCGGGCAGCCACAAGAGCCTTGCGACCGGCGCCCCGATGGCGCGCATCCTGTTTCCGCCGGCGGTCGCCGGCGCCGCAATCCTGCCGCTGCTGATCTACCACCAATTGCAGCTGATGCTGTCGGCCTGGGGGGCGACGCGGTTGGCGCAGGACGGCGCGGAGGATCGTCAAAGGTGATGAAAGTGACGACCTGTTCGAAAAATCTCGTCGCGAGCCCGGCCTTTGTCGCACGCGACCGACGCCGACCCGGCATGCAAGCACCATCTGAATTGTCAAACAGCAGCGCGGCTCATCACAGGATAGTTCCCACTTTGCAACGGTGCGTGCGCATGCCCACTCTTGTACCCATCACCAACCGTGTTACATAGCTGACACACTTGAACCGAACCGGTATCGGCGGCATTGAAGACGCTGGGCTGGTGTGGAGGATTTGATGGCGACCGCGACCGATACCGTGACCGATACGCTGAAGCTGACGCCGCCCGATCCGGTCCCTGCGGTCGCGCCCGAAAAGGCCGCCGGGCTGGTGCCAGTCGACGACGCGACGCGCACCAAGCTCGACGAACGGGTCGACAGCTTCATCGCCGATCTGGTCGCGCAGGACGTCAATTCGCCCGAATTCGGCAAGCGCGTCGATGCGATCAGTGCGATGGGCCAGCGCGAAATCCGCGAGGCGGCGGGGCAGTCGAACCGCTTCCTCGACCGCCCGGTCCGCGCGATGGACCAGGAATCGGGCGTCGGTGCCGATCTGGCCCAGCTGCGCCGCACGATCGAGGATCTCGATCCCGGCAAGAAGATGATGGCGCCGAAGAAGATCTTCGGCATCAT
>PKED01000071.1 GCA_002863155.1 Sphingomonadaceae bacterium
GATCTCGCGACCGACGAACTCGTCCAGAAGAAGCGGCAGGAGCCGCGCCGCCGCGCCGACGCCGAGGCCAAGCGCGGCGAAGGCCGCAGCGAAGACCGGGGCGGCGTGCTTGCCGAGTACAACCTGACCGAGGATCAGGGCAACGAGATCATCATGGCCGCCCGCGCGCACTGGTTCGACGACGAACCGGCGGCGTCGGACGACACGCCCGGGGAGGACGCGCATGCGGAATCCTCGCAATGAGCCGCTGACGGTCGACAATGACGGGGCCGGCGATGCGCCGGTCCGCAAGTGCATCCTGACGGGTGACCGCGCGGCGCGCGACACGCTGGTGCGGCTGGCGCTCGGGCCGGAGGGGCAGGTGCTGCCCGATGTCCGCGCCAAGGCGCCGGGGCGCGGCGCGTGGATCGGCGTGCCACGCGCCGAGCTTGAAGCCGCGCTTGCCAAGGGCCGGTTGAAGGCGGCGCTGGCGCGCGCGTTCAAGACCGGGGCCTTCACGCTGCCTGCCGATCTTTCCGCGCTGATCGCGGCCCAGCTCGAGCGGCAGTTGCTCGACCGGCTGGGGCTGGAGGCCAAGAGCGGCCATGTCGTGATCGGCCACGAACGGATCGACAAAGCGGCGCGCAGCGGGCGGCTCCACCTCCTGCTTCACGCCGCCGATGCGGGTGCCGACGGGTCGCGCAAGCTCGACCAGGCATGGCGCGTCGGCAGCGATGCCGAAGGCTCCGAGCTGCGCGGGCTGGCGATTCCGCTGGGCCGCGCTATATTGTCGGTGGCATTGGGCCGCGAGAACGTGGTACATGTCGGTATTACAGACCCCGGCGCCGCCGGCCGGTTGCGCGCTGCGCTCGACCGCTGGCTGCACTATATCGGACCCGAGTTGTTGAGCGCGGCTTGCGAAACGTCTTCGCAGGGCGCAACGGCGTTGGCCACCGGCCAGCGTCGCGAGATGCCAAGCGACGCAGTAGAGAATTTCTGAGGACTTTGAGCGACCTGATGAGCGATACCGACAACGAAAAGCCGAAACTGGGCATGCGTGCGCCGCTGGGCCTGAAGCGCACGGTCGAAACCGGCAAGGTGAAGCAGAGCTTCAGCCATGGCCGCTCGAACACCGTGGTGGTCGAGGTGAAGCGCCGCCGCGTCCTGGGCCGCCCCGGCGAGGGCGAGGCCGTGGTCGAGGAGCAGGCCGCGCCGCCGCCGCCGGTTGCGCGTGCGCCCGAACCCGCCCCGGCGCCGTCCGCGCCGCCGCGTCGTCCCGCCGACAATCTGCTGTCGCGTCAGGAACTGCAGGCCAAGCTGTTGCGCGAGGCCGAGGAAGCGCGGATGCAGGCGGCCGAGGAAGCGCGCCGCCGCGAGGAACGCGAGCGCCAGGAAGCGATCGAGGAAGAACGCCGCCGCGCCGAGGATGTGCGCAAGGCCGAACAGGCGCCCGAAGCGACCGCCGCACCGGCGGCCGAGCCCGCCAGCGCGCCGCCGACCGATCTCGCCAAGAATGCGCCGGAAGCGGCTCCTGCGGCCGATCCGCTCGTGCTGGCGCCCGACGCCAATCTGCCGGCGCCGCGCCGCTTCACGCCGGTCGCCCGCCCCGAACGGCCGCAGCCGCCGCGTGCCGCCGAGCCTGCCGCTGCCGCGGCACCGGCGTCTCAATCGGGCGGACCTTCGGGTGGGGGGAGCGCCAATCTGGGTCCCAACAAGCGTCCGGCCTCGTCCGAGCCGCCGCCGCGCCCGGCCCGCGACCGCAAGAATCTCGACGATCGCCGCCAGTCGGGCAAGCTGACCGTCAACCGCGCGCTCAACGATGGCGACGGGGCGCGGGCGCGCTCGCTCGCCGCGCTCAAGCGTGCGCGGGAGAAGGAAAAGCGCCATTTCGGCCCGCGCGAGGCACAGCCCAAGCAGGTCCGCGACGTCGTGGTGCCCGAGGCGATCACCGTCCAGGAGCTCGCCAACCGCATGGCCGAAAAGGGCGCCGATCTGGTCAAGGCGTTGTTCAAGATGGGCATGCCCGTCACGATCAACGCGACGATCGACCAGGATACCGCCGAACTGCTGGTGACCGAATTCGGCCACAACATCACCCGCGTGACCGATGCCGATGCCGAACTCGCGCTGCAGACCGCCGACGATGCCGAGGATACGCTCCAGCCGCGCCCGCCCGTCGTCACGATCATGGGCCATGTCGATCACGGCAAGACCAGCCTGCTCGACGCGCTGCGCGGCACCGATGTGGTGAAGGGCGAAGCCGGCGGCATCACCCAGCATATCGGCGCCTATCAGGTGACGCTGAAGGACAAGTCGAGGATCACCTTCCTCGATACGCCGGGCCATGAAGCGTTCACGGAGATGCGCGCGCGTGGCGCGAACGTCACCGACATCGTCATTCTGGTGGTGGCGGCGGACGACGGGCTGAAGCCGCAGACGGTCGAGGCGATCAACCACACCAAGGCGGCGAGCGTGCCGATGATCGTCGCGATCAACAAGGTCGACAAGCCCGAGGCCAATGCCCAGAAGGTGCGCGAGGCGCTGCTGCAGTACGACGTGATCGTCGAGGAACTGTCGGGCGATGTGCAGGACGTCGAAGTCTCGGCGCTCAAGAAGACCGGGCTCGACGAACTGATCGAGAAGATCCAGCTCCAGGCCGAACTGATGGAGCTGAAGGCCAACCCCGACCGTATGGCCGAAGGCAGCGTGATCGAGGCCAAGCTCGACAAGGGCCGCGGGCCGGTGGCGACGATCCTCGTCAATCGCGGCACGCTGAAGGTCGGCGACGTGTTCGTCGTCGGCGCCGAAAGCGGCAAGGTCCGTGCGCTGATCGACGACAAGGGCCGCCAGATCAAGGAAGCCGGACCCGCGATGCCGGTCGAGGTGCTCGGCCTGTCGGGCGTGCCGATGGCGGGCGATCCGCTGCAGGTGGTCGAAAACGAAGCGCGCGCGCGCGAAGTCGCCGAATATCGCCACAGCGTGCTGCTCGCCAAGCGCACGACATCGGCGCCGGCCAGCCTCGAAAGCATGTTCTCGGCGCTGAAGGAAAAGCAGGCGATCGAATATCCGCTGGTCGTGAAGGCCGACACGCAAGGGTCGGTCGAGGCGATCGTCGCGTCGATCAACAAGATAAGCACGGCGGATATCCGCGCCCGCGTTCTCCATTCGGGCGTCGGCGGCATCACCGAAAGCGACGTCACGCTTGCCGGGGCATCGGGCGCGCCGATCATCGGCTTCAACGTCCGCGCCAATGCCAAAGCGCGCGAAATCGCTGAACGTCAAAAGGTTGCGCTCAAATATTATGACGTGATCTATGACCTGATCGACGAGATCCGCGCTGGCATGGCCGGCGAGCTCGGACCGGAAGCGTTCGAAACGGTCGTCGGCCGCGCCGAAATCCGCGAGGTTTTCCCGGCCGGCAAGCACGGCCGCGCGGCGGGTCTGCTGGTGGTCGACGGCTTCATCCGCAAGGCTTTGAAGGCGCGCATCACCCGCAACGACGTGATCATCTACAATGGCGAGATCGCGTCGCTGCGGCGTTTCAAGGACGATGTGCCCGAAGTGCGTGCGGGTCTGGAATGCGGTGTGACCTTCCAGAGCCATACCGACATCAAGCCGGGCGACTTCCTCGAAACCTTCGAAGTCGAACTGCGCGAGCGGACGCTGTGATGGGGAACCCCGCCGTGCAAGCGGCGGGGACACGCAGATGAAGAGCGACACATCTCAAGACCGTTCCGTCCGGACGCTGCGCGTCGGTGAGCAGGTGCGGCATGCGCTGTCGGACATTCTCGCGCGCGGGGAGGTGCATGACGATGTGCTCGCCAAGGCCTATGTCACTGTCACCGAAGTGCGGATGTCGCCCGACCTGCGCCACGCAACCGCGTTCGTGAAGCCGCTGCTCGGCAAGGATGAGGCGGCAGTGCTAAAAGCGCTGCGCACCAACACCGCCTATCTGCAGAGCGAAGTCGCGCGGCGGGTGAACACCAAATATGCCGCCAAGCTGAAATTCCTGGCCGACGAGAGCTTTGACGAGGGCAGCCATATCGACGCGCTGCTGCGCGATCCAAATGTGGCGCGCGATCTGGCGGCGGACGAAGCGGCGTCGGGCAACGATTGACAATTTTGCCGGTAAGACGCAACTTACCAGAATGACCGTCGAAATTCGCTTATCGTCAAAGGGACAAATCGTGATCCCCAAGGACGTTCGCGACGCATTGCAGCTCAAGCCAGGCGAAAAGCTTATTTTATCGAGGGTCGGTCGGCGGATCGTGCTGGACGCGCCGGCGTTGCCTCGTGAGACGATCAGCTATGAAGAATTTCGCCGTCGCGCGCCGAAATACGTCGGTCCACCTGTTGCGATCGAGGACATGAAAGTCGATTTCGATAAACTTTGGCGTGACGACGGTTGATCGCCGTCGACACCAACGTTGTTCTGCGTCTCTTGCTTGACGACGATGCGGGGCAAGTCGCGGCAGTGCGCGCGTTGATGTTGCGCGAACCGTTGTACGTCTCCCTTGGAGTCCTGCTGGAAGCGGGTTGGGTGTTGCAAAGTCGTTATGGTTTGCCCCGTGTTGAGGTGGCTGACGCATTGAAGCTCGTTGCCAGCCTGGATCGGCTCATCGTTGCGCGATTGCCTCTGGCGTTGTGGGCGATCGAGCGGTTTCGTGCCGGTGCCGACCTGGCTGACATGGTCCATCTGGCATCCGCAGCCAAGATCGGTCGGCTCGCCACCTTCGATCGCAGGGTCGCAAAGGACGCTGGGGCCGACTCGCCGGTCGCGATCGAGACACTCGGCTGATGGCCAAGCTCTATTTCTACTATGCGTCGATGAACGCGGGCAAATCGACCAATCTGCTCCAGGCCGATTTCAATTATCGCGAGCGGGGCATGCGAACGCTGCTGTTCACCGCGGCGATCGACACGCGCGCGGCGACGGGGGCGATCGCGTCGCGCATCGGGCTGGAGAAGCAGGCGATTGCGTTCGACGCCGACACCGATATCGCAGCAATCGTGACGGCCGAACATGCCCAAGCCCCGGTCGCTTGCGTGCTGGTCGACGAGGCGCAGTTCCTGAGCGAGGCGCAGGTGGGGCAGTTGGCGCGGCTTGCCGATATCCACGGTATTCCAGTGCTCGCCTATGGCCTGCGCACCGATTTCCGGGGCAAGCTGTTTCCCGGCAGCGCGACGCTGCTGGCGATCGCCGACAATCTGGTCGAGCTGAAATCGGTGTGCGAATGCGGGCGCAAGGCGACGATGAACCTGCGCGTCGATGCGGCGGGCAAGGCAGTGGCTGAGGGCGCGCAGACCGAGATCGGCGGCGACGAGCGCTATGTCGCGCTGTGCCGCAAGCATTTCATGGAACGGCTCGCCGCCGCTGCTGGCTGAGCCGGTGCGTCCGCTCCTCCCCATCATTGCGAGCATAGGCAACTGACAGCAGTGCACGGCTGGATCATCCTCGACAAGCCGCTCGGGCTCGGCTCGACGCAGGGCGTCAGCGCGATCAAGCGGGCGCTGCGCGACGGCGGCTATGGCAGGTTCAAGGTCGGGCATGGCGGCACGCTCGATCCGCTGGCGACCGGCGTGCTGCCGATTGCGATCGGCGAGGCGACCAAACTTGCGGGGCGGATGCTCGACAGCGACAAGATCTATGAATTCACGATCGGCTTCGGGGTGCAGACCGACACGCTCGACCTTGAGGGCAAGGTCGTTGCCGAAAGCGATGCACGCCCGACCTTGGCCGCCGTCGAGGCGGTGCTGCCGCGTTTCACCGGGTCGATCGATCAGGTGCCGCCTGCCTATTCCGCGCTGAAGATCGATGGGGAGCGCGCCTATGATCTCGCCCGCGCGGGCGAAGAGGTGGTGCTGGCGACACGGGCGGTGACGATATTTTCGCTCAACACCTCGCCAGCACCTCCCCCCACAGGGGAGGTGCTGGAGAACGTCGCCCTCATCGCCCATGTCTCCAAGGGCACCTATATCCGCAGCCTTGCCCGCGACATCGCGCTGGCGCTTGGTACGGTGGGGCATGTGACCCATCTGCGCCGCACCAGGGCGGGGCCGTTCGGCCTGTCGCATGCGATATCGCTGGACAAATTGTCCGAACTCGGTCATGGGCGCGCGCTTGAAGACATTCTCCTGCCGCTGAGGGCGGGGCTGGACGACATCCCGGCTCTTCCCCTCTCTCCCGATCAGGCAGGGGCGCTCCGTCAGGGGCGCAAGCTGGTCGGGATCGCCGTTCACGATGGCCAGTATTTCGCGACGTTGCACGATGTGCCGGTCGCGCTGGTCGATGTTTCGGACCACGAGGTCCGGGTCGTACGCGGGTTCAACCTATAATGTGATGTCGAAGGAACGAAGACAATGTCGATCACGCAGGAGCGCAAGGACGCGCTCGTCAAGGAACATGGCCGCGTCGAAGGCGACACCGGCAGCCCCGAAGTTCAGGTCGCGATCCTCACCGAGCGGATCAAGAACCTGACCGAGCATTTCAAGACCCATGCGAAGGACAATCATTCGCGTCGCGGTCTGCTGATGCTGGTCAACAAGCGTCGTTCGCTGCTGGATTATCTGCGGCTGCGCGACGGCCAGCGCTACACCGATCTCATCGCGAAGCTCGGGCTTCGCAAGTAACCATCGCGGCCCCCGGTTTCGGGGGCCGTTTTGTTTGCGGATCATCGCGCAATCCGGCACGATGGCCGCACCGCGATCCCCAACCGTAACGGGGGTCCGAAGAGCCGCCATGGCTCGATCAGAGACCCTGCGGGAATCCGTTCCGCAGGCGCTCGCACAGGCCCCATGCGCATAGGGCGCATGGTGTTGAAGGAAATCAGATGTTCGATACCAAGAAAGTTTCCATCGAGTGGGGGGGCAAGACCCTCACCCTCGAAACGGGCAAGGTTGCCCGCCAGGCCGACGGCGCGGTGATCGCGACGCTCGGCGAGACGGTCGTGCTGTGCGCCGTCACCGCTGCCAAGAGCGTGAAGGAAGGGCAGGACTTTTTCCCGCTCACCGTTCACTATCAGGAAAAATATTCGGCCGCCGGGCGCATCCCGGGCGGCTTTTTCAAGCGCGAACGCGGCGCCACCGAGCGCGAGACGCTGATCAGCCGGTTGACCGACCGCCCGATCCGCCCGCTGTTCCCCGAAGGTTTCTACAACGAAATCAACGTCATCGCCCAGGTGCTGAGCTATGATGGCGAGAATGAGCCCGATATCCTGGCGATGATTGCGGCTTCGGCGGCACTGACTCTGTCAGGCGTGCCGTTCATGGGCCCGATCGGCGCCGCGCGCGTCGGCTATGATGGCACCGACTATATCCTGAACCCGACCGACGGTCAGGTCGAAGCAGGCCTGCTCGATCTGGTCGTCGCGGCCACGCAGGATGCGGTGATGATGGTCGAATCCGAAGCGAAGGAGCTGTCGGAGGACGTAATGCTCGGTGCGGTGATGTTCGCGCACCGGGCGTCGCAGCAGGTGATCGGCGCGATCATCGACCTTGCCGAGCAGGCCGCCAAGGAACCGTGGGAGCTGAACGTCGCCGACGATACGGCGGCGGTAAAGGGCGAGCTGAAGGCGCTGATCGGTGCCGACATTGCTGCCGCCTACAAGACCACGCTCAAGTCCGACCGCGCCGAAATGCTGAACGCGGCGCGCGCCAAGGCGAAGGCAGCGATGGCGGATCGCACCCCCCAGGAGCAGATGGCCGCGCAGAAGCTGGTCAAGAAGCTCGAGGCGGAGATTGTGCGCGGTGCCATCCTGAAGGACGGCACGCGCATCGACGGGCGCACCACCACGCAGATCCGTCCGATCGAGGCCGAGGTGCATTTCCTGCCCCGCGCGCACGGCTCGGCGCTGTTCACGCGCGGCGAGACGCAGACCATCGCCACCACCACACTCGGTACCAAGGATGCCGAGCAGATGATCGATGGGCTGAACGGGCTCAGCTACCAGCATTTCATGCTGCACTATAACTTCCCGCCCTATTCGGTCGGCGAAGTCGGTCGTTTCGGGGCGCCCAGCCGCCGCGACATCGGCCATGGCAAGCTCGCCTGGCGCGCGCTGCACGCAGTGCTGCCGTCGAAGGAGGAGTTCCCCTACACGATCCGCGTCACCAGCGACATCACCGAGTCGAACGGCTCGTCGTCGATGGCGACGGTGTGCGGCGGTTCGCTGTCGCTGATGGACGCCGGCGTGCCGATCAAGCGCCCGGTCTCGGGCATCGCGATGGGCCTGATCCTCGAAGGCAAGGACTTTGCCGTGCTCTCCGACATTCTCGGCGACGAGGATCATCTCGGCGACATGGACTTCAAGGTGGCCGGCACCAGCGAGGGCATCACCAGCCTTCAGATGGACATCAAGATCGCCGGCATCACCGAGGAGATCATGAAGGTCGCGCTGGCACAGGCGCATGAAGGCCGCGCACACATCCTGGGCGAAATGGCCAAGGCGCTGTCGAGCACCCGCACCGAGCTGTCGGCACATGCCCCGCGCATCGAGACGATCACGATCGACAAGTCGAAGATCCGTGACGTCATCGGCACCGGCGGCAAGGTGATTCGCGAGATCGTCGCGACGACGGGCGCCAAGGTCGACATCGACGACGAAGGCGTGATCAAGGTCAGCTCGTCCGACCACAGCCAGATCGAAGCCGCGATCAACTGGATCAAGGGCATCGTCGAGGAGCCCGAGGTCGGCAAGATCTACAACGGCAAGGTCGTCAATCTCGTCGATTTCGGCGCGTTCGTGAACTTCATGGGCGGCAAGGACGGGCTCGTCCACGTCTCCGAGATCAAGAACGAGCGTGTCGAGAAGGTCGCCGATGTCCTGAGCGAAGGCCAGGAAGTCAAGGTCAAGGTGCTCGAGATCGATCCGCGCGGCAAGGTCCGCCTGTCGATGCGCGTCGTCGACCAGGAAACCGGCGCCGAGCTGGAAGACACGCGCCCGGCGCGCGAACCCAGAGGTGATCGGGGTGATGGCGGCGACCGTGGTCCGCGCGGCCCGCGCCGTGACGGGGATCGTGGTCCCCGAGGCGAAGGTCGCGGAGACCGCGGCCCGCGTCGCGATGGCGATGGCGGTCGTGGCCCGCGCGGCCCGCGCCCCGAACGGTCGGGTGGCAATGATGACGGCCCCGCGCCCGAATTCGCCCCCGCCTTCCTTACCGGCGACCGCGACTAAGCCTTGCGGTTGTAAGAGAACGGAAAAGGGCTCGGGGAAACCTGGGCCCTTTTTCTATGGCAGGGCCATCCGCGACGCGCTGGCGGCTATGCGGCTCGCGCCGGGCTGCGGCGGCTACCGCAGCACGATTGCGGCATCGACGAGCAATACGTCGTGCATCTGATTGAGATAGGCCTCGTAATAGCCCTTGTGCGACGCCCCGACGATCGCCAGCAAGCGCCCACCGGGACGGCGACCCAGTACGTCACGGATATTGGCCACCATGCGAAGATTGCGCGTCTCCCAATAAGCCAGATAGCTCCGTCCGAATCCCTGGGGCGACGGTTCCATAAAGGCGGCGCCGAAATCGGATTGATAGGCCAGCATCGCGCCTGCGGGGTCATTATACGCGCGGAACATCGCCATCACTCCGTCGGGCTCGGCAAGACGCGCCTGGAGGCGGTCTTCCCCGGCGCGTCGGCTGGCGGTGGCGGGATTGTCCCAGGCGCGCATGATCGCAGCCTCATAGGCCTTCTCATCCGCAGGCCCCGGGCTGTCGGCCGAATGGTCGTCAACGCTCCACAGACGTTCCAGCCCCAACTGGGCCGCCAGCGTTGCGGCGATCAGATTGGTTTCGTTGCGACGGCCTTTCGCCTTTTCGAGCGCGGCGACCAAAACGTCATTCAACCCGTCGCCCGCATGCCGCTCACCCGGCGCGAGCCTCAGCCATTGCACCAGCGCCGAGCCTCTTTCGCCCGCCGCCAGCAACACCGCGGCCAGATGCCGTCGCTGGCCGGGGGTCGGCGCGGCCGGCCATGTGTCGAGCAATCGCTCGGCTTCGGCATTGGCGGCCGGCACATCTAGCCCAGTCGCTTGTCCGGCCGGCGTCGGATCATAGCAATAGTCGTTGACCGTCGCCGCATAGCGCGACGGATAACGGCGCAGGCTGTCGCATTGAAGGCCGGACAGATCCTCGGTGGCGATCTCGGTCGGGCGCCAGGCCGCGAGCCGTGTCAGCAAGGGGGCCAGCAGTTCCGGCTTGAAATTGGCGGGCAGCCCGGAAAGATGGGCGGTTCCCAGCACCAGCACCTCATTCGGCTTGCCCGCAGGCGGACCTTTCAAAGTCTCGGGATGAAATGACGGTCGATATTCCTGGCCCCAAGCGGACACCGGCACGGTTGCGGCCATCATGGCCGAGCCAATCGCAATCAATGCCCGACGAAATACCCGCGCCATCGTGATCTCCTCGGGAGGATGATAGCCAGTGCGTATTATTGGCACAATACACTATGAACTGCCACCGTCGATTTCAGAAGCGCTATCCGCTTTTGCCGCAACGAATATCTCGTGGCGGCGGGGATGGCGCCACGTGACTGCACAATGTCGGCGACGCGCTTTTTTTCCGCGTTCCAGTGCGGACCGATACGGCCTCAGACGAAGCCCAGATTCCATGTCGACGGGTTATAGTTGCCGATATTGGGGAGCACCGTCGACATGTTGCCCGCGCTCACCCCGAACCAGTTGGCGAGCGTTGACGCATATTGATCGACCGAAATGCCCGGCAGCAGCCGCCCCTGACCGACATCGTCGGGAGTGTTGTTCCCGATCTCGGGCGGCGTGCCGTAGAATCGCCGTCCGTTGACTGCGCCGCCGACGACGAAGTGCATGCCGCCCCAGCCATGATCCGATCCGTCGTCATTCGATTGCAGCGTGCGGCCGAAATCCGATCCGGTGAAGGTCGTCACCCGGTCGGCGATGCCGAGCGACACCGTCGTGTCGTAAAAGGCGCGGATTGCGTTCGCGACATTGCCCAGCAAGCCCGGATGCTGGGCGACCAGATTGTCGTGCAGGTCGAACCCGCCTTGCGACACGAAGAACACCTGCCGTCGGGCGCCGAGTTCCTGGCTGACGGAGATCAGCCGCGCGACAATCTGCAGCTGGCTCGCCAGATTGTTGCCGGAAGGGAAGAGCGGAAAATTGCCCACGGGCGCACCCGCTAGGGCCGCGTTGACCTGCGCATAGGTATCTAGCGCACGGCGGCTGACGGTTGCATGTTCGTTGGCGAGCAGATTGCTGCTGGTGCCGGTCATCAACGTGCGGAGCGTGCTGGCGGCGGCGCTCGATCCGAACAGCGTGGCATTGTTGTTGAGCAATGCGATCGGCCCGTTGGTGCCGACCGAATACTGGATCGCGGTGCGCCCGCTGAGGAAGACCGCATTGCCGCTCGCGTTGATGCAGGTCAGCGTCGCGGTGCCGTTGCCGCTCTGCAGCAGGTCGCCGATGCGCCCGCCCCAACCCGATGTCGCGCCTTCCGGGTTGCTGGCCTGCCAATAGCTTTGCTGATCGTTGTGGCTGAACAACTTGGGCGGCAGTCGCACCGAATTCGCAGTGTATTGCGCCTTTGTCGTCGGCTGGACGAGCGTGCCGACGTTCAGCATCACTGCCATGCGCCCCGCGTCGAAGATCGGCAGCAGTGGCGCGAGTGTCGGCGACAGCGCATATTGCCGCCCGCCGGCGAGTGCAGTGGCGGGGTTCAGGACCGTCGCCGCCAGCGTATCGCGGGCATGGGCAAGGTTCTGGCGCGCGGCGGCGTAGAGATTGTAGCTCGCCGGGTCATATGGCGGCAGCGTGTTCGCATAATCATTGCCGCCATAGAGGAACACGCACACCAGCGCCCGGTAATCGGTGGCCGTCGATGCTGCCGCTTCGCCGATCGCGGCAAGGTTGGTGATGAAGGGGGCGGCACCCCCGGCGATGCCGAGCGCGGCCGTGCGCTTCAAAAATGCCCGGCGCGATTGGTCGGATGAGAACATGGGACGTCCTTTTGCTCAGCGCTGGGTGATGTATTCGGGCGACGCCATCGTCAGCAGGATCGCGGTGTAGACGCGGTTGGCCTGGCCCGCCGACGTGCTCGCCGAAATGCTGTCGACCGCCGCACGGATCGCCGCCACATTGGCGGCGCCGATCTGGCCGGCGGCGAGCAGCAAATTGACTTCGTCGACCAGCGCGCCGCTGTCATTGGCCAGCGAAATCAGGGCCGTGTAATTCGCCCGGACGTCGTTGCCGCTGCCCGCGCCGTTCTGGATGACCGACTGCATGTAGTTGAGATAGGCGACCACCGAGAGTTCGTTGGTGATCTGGAATTCGGGCGCAACCAGCGATGCATTGGCGATAGCGGTGTTGGGGGGTGTGTAGCCGGGCCGGAAGAAGTTGAAGACCGAAGGCGACCGCCCGAACGATTGCGCGAGCCGGTTGGTCGAACTCGACGTGTCGCCGATCAGCCACAGGCCCCCGGTCGAGCTTGCCTCGAAGGCGCGCGCCCAGTTGGTGAAGCGGATGACGGGTTCGCGCAGCTTGCCGCCATTGGTCGCGCTGACCCCGGTATCCGCCCGAGCTTCGTTGTCGAGCAGGATCGCGCGGACGACGGCGCGCAGATCGCCGCGAACGCCCGCGCCGTTGTCGGCAAACACAGCGGCGACGCGCCCAACATAGGCGGGCGTCGGATTGCTCGTCACCAGCCGCTGGATCAGCTGTTTCGAGACGAACGGCGGCACGTTGGGATGGGCGAAAATCGCATCGAGCGCGATCCGGACGGCAGCGACGGTCTCCGTCCCTGCAGGGACGGTCACGCCGAGAAACGTCGAGGCTTCGGTTTCGTGGCGCGACGCGTTGACCGCAAGCGGGCGCCGCAGCCGGTCGGGCGTCGTATTGTCGGTCGAATCGAGCACCAGCCCGGTGAAGACACGCGCCAGCTGAGACACGTCGCTTTGGGTATAGGTTTCGATCGGCTGCCCGCCCGAAAGCTGCAGGGTCCCGTCGTTGTTCAGGCGGTTCACGCCGATCGTGAACAGCTGCATCAGTTCGCGGGCATAGTTCTCGTCAGGGACCGATCCAGTTGCCGCATTCGCGCGCCGATTGTTGAGAAAGGTCAGGAAAGAGGCCATCGCCGCGTTGAAGGTGATCCGCTCCATCAGCGTGCGGAAATTGCCGAGCGCATTGTCCAGCAGCACGTCGAGCCATGCGGCAGCGGCGAACTGGCGCCACTGCAGGTCGATGCCGTCGATGCCGACGACCATGATTTCGGCAAGCGCCATGCCGACCCGCTGGCGCAGCTGACCCGGCTCGCTGATGATCTGCCGCCAGACCGTGTTGTCGAAGCCGGTGGCGTTGTTCATGTTGGCGGCCACGGCATAGCCGTTGGTGACCAGCCAATCCCAGTGCGCGGTGCGCGGGCGATTGGCCTGATCGCTGATCCACCCGTCGAAGCCGAGCGCCTGGACCTGCGCGATATCGGCCTTGGTCGCGCCGAACGTCGCCTGTTGGAGGAAGCGGCTGGCCTGCTGGGCCGTGATCGGTGCCGGCGTCGGCGTTGGCGACGGGGTGGGCGAGGGCGCGCTGGTAATCGGCGCGCCGCCACCACCACCGCCGCTGCATGCGGCGAGCGCACCGGCCGCGGCCAGCGCGATCGGCGATGCGCCGCGCGCCAAGCTCGACCCGGGACCGATGCGAGTCGTGAACTCGACTTCGTCGTCCTCGATTGCCTGACCCGAATCCACAACGTCGGTCATCAATGCCCCCAAAGCCCTTTGCCGCACCTTTGCGGTGGCGGACGGTAACCAAGGGATGGAGTCAAAATATGAACGGTTCGGCCAGCGAATATCGCTAATGCGCCGTCAGCATTTTAGCGCCTGAGACGGGCGCCGATCCAGAGCGTGCGCGGCGTGCCCAGATCGATCGATCCCCCGGCATTGCGCGTCACCACGCGCGCGTCGAAGGCGTTCTCGGCGCGCAGGTTCAGCTCGAGCTGCGGCCCGAGCGGTAGCCGCAGCACGGCGTCGACGGTCGTTGCCGGGGGAAGCGCGTCGAGCTCGAGATCGTCCTCGAACTGCTGCCCTACATGCCGAACCGTCGCAGACAGCGTCGGTCCGCGCGTCGGTGCCCAGGCGATCGTCACGCTGGCGCTGTGCGGGGGCGATTGGGCGGGGCGCAGGCCGTCGAGCGGCCCGGGCTGGCTGACCCGCGCATCGCTGAACGCGTAGCTGGCGGTAAGTGACCAGGCATCGCGCCGCGCGCTCGCGGTCAATTCGATACCACGCGCGGTGATCGCGCCCAGATTCTGACGTTGGCGCAGATTGGGCGCGAGCGTCACATTGCCGATCGCACCTTCGAGCCGGTTGTAGAAACCCGTAACGCCGATCGCGATACCGCGCGCGGGCGCAAGATCGATCCCGATTTCGCCACCCCGCAGCCGTTCGAGGTCGAGCGCATCGTTCGCCTGGGTCGTCACCGGAAAGACGACGAACGGGCGGTAGAGTTCGTTGAGGGTCGGCACCCGGAAGCCGGTATAACCCGCCGCGCGGATGCTGATCCGCGGGGATGCCCGCCAGAGCAGGCCCGCCCGCCCGGTCAGTTCGGTTCCCTGACGCCCGGCAAAGCGCCGGTCGATCGCGGTCGCGCCGGACGCGGCGCGTTCGACGAAGAAGCCGTCGGCGATCGACCAGCGATCGAGCCGAATGCCTCCGGTCAGCGCCAGCCTGCCCAGCGTCCAGTCATCCTCGGCATAGACGCCCGCCGTCGTGATCCGGCCGCCCGCCATCCGCCGCGCGGTGACGAGACCGGTGGCGCCGCTATATGCATCCTCGAACAGCGTGCCTTCGGCGAGGCGGGCATCGACGCCGATCCGCAGCAGATGATTGCCCCCCACCGGCGGGCGCAGCTCGATCTTGCCGCCGATCCCGGTCGCGGGCGTATTCCGCTGGTCGAGCGTCAGCCGAAAGCTTGTCGCGCTGATCACACGGTTGCCGAAATTGCGGGCCTGGAGATAGGCAAGCGCGTCAAGCTGCCAGCGGCCGCGATGCACGATCCGCACGCTCGCATCCTGCCCTTCGGCGAAGCTGTCGGCACCCTGGAAGCGCAGCGTCCGGTCATCACGGTAGAGAATGAGCCGGGCCTGCACCTCGGTATCGCCGCCGATCGGCGCGACCGCGCGCAGGCCGACGGTCCAGTCGGCAAAGGCGGCGCGAGCGCTGGCGGAAACGCGCTGCGCCGCCGGCGTGGTGAAAAAGCCGTCGCTGCGTTCCCAGCGCCCGGCGATCGCGACGAAGCCGCTACCCAGCCTGGGGGCGGCGCTGGCCTCCACCCGAGCCGAATCGAAGCTGCCATAGTCGGCACCCGCTGCCAGCAGGGGCAGCTCGGCGCGGCGCGCGCTTTCGAGTTCGATCGTCCCGGCGACCGCGCCCGCGCCGAATGCGCCAGCCCCGCCGCCGCGGGTCACCCGGATCGCGCCGAGCTGGCCTGTCACCAGTGCGTTGAAGGGCACATGGCCAAAGAACGGATCGGCGATCGGCACGCCGTCGAGCAGCACCAGCGCGCGGCTGGTCGCATTGCCGCCCAGCGCGCGCAGTGTCACCCCTTGCGCCGACGGATTGGCCGACCGGCTGTCGCTGCGCCGGAACTGCTGGAACCCGGCGACGTCGAGCAACACATCCTCGACCCGGCCCGATGCATCGCTGGTCAGCCGGGCGCGGTCGATCACCACCGATCCATAGGCCGGCGTCCCCGGTGGCGCCTTGAGTGGCGTGCCGATGACAATGACTTCGGGCACAATCGGCACCTCCTGCGCGACCACGGGCGCTGCGATCAGCAGCAGGGGGAGGGCGGCAAGGCGCATCGCGCGGCTGTATCGTCGTTCTCGATCGATCGGGCAATGGTTGCGCTCGCACCGGTCGGTGGCGCGTGTTATGGATGGGCATCACTACCGGAAGGAGAGTTTCATGCCGCAAAGCCCCTGGTCGCACAGCCGCGCCGCCGGCGTCGCCGACGACATCGATTTCGAGATCAAGGGTCAGGAGCTTCAATTCGTCGAGATCGAGCTCGATCCCGGCGAAAGCGCGGTCGCCGAAGCGGGCGCCTTCATCTGGAAGGACGCGAGCATCGACATGTCGACCGTGTTCGGCGATGGATCGGGCGGACAGTCGAATGGCGGCGGGCTGATGGGGGCGCTGGTCGGCGCGGGCAAGCGCCTGCTGACGGGCGAAAGCCTGTTCACCACGGTGTTCACCCACACCGGCACCGGCAAGGCGCGGGTCGCCTTTGCCGCGCCGACTCCGGGATCGATCGTCCCCCTGAAACTGTCGGACTATGGCGGCACACTGATCTGCCAGAAGGACGCCTTCCTCGCGGCGGCAAAGGGCGTGTCGATCGGCATCGCCTTTCAGCGTCGGGTGATGACCGGGCTATTTGGCGGCGAGGGCTTCATCATGCAGAAGCTGGAGGGCGACGGCTGGGTGTTCGTCCAGATGGGCGGCACGGTGACCGAACGCACGCTCGGCCCCGGCGAGGTGCTGCACGTCGATACAGGCTGTCTTGCCGCCTATACCCCCAGCGTCGATTTCGATCTGGAGACGGTGCGCGGTGTGAAGAGCATCGTCTTCGGCGGTGAAGGATTGTTCTTTGCGCGGCTGCGCGGCCCGGGCAAGGTGTGGATCCAGTCGCTGCCCTTCTCGCGGCTCGCGGGCCGGGTGATCGCGGTGGCGGGGCCGACGGGTGGGCAGAATCGCGGCGAGGGGTCGATCCTGGGCGGTCTCGGCCACTTCATCGGCGGCAACGAATAGCGGCAGCGTCGATGGGCGCACCCCGCCGGTGCGCCCATCGCCCGTTTCAGATATCGCCGTCGCTGTGGCTTTCGCTCACGGTGCCGGCACTCGCCTTGCCCGATGCCTGCCACCAATAGGGCGCCTTCTTGCGGGTCCCCGTCTCGACCTCGTCCATCGTCGCCGCATCGTACAGCCGCCCGCCGAGCATTACCCGGCTGACCTTGTCCGAATTGCGGATGTCGACCGTCGGATCGGCGTCCAGCACGACCAGATCGGCGAGCTTGCCGACTTCGAGCGAGCCGATGTCCTTCGCCATGCCGAGCGAGGTCGCGGGCATGATCGTACCCGCCGCCAGTGCCTCGACATTGCTCCAGCCGCCACGCGCGAAGCTCCACATTTCCCAATGAGGTCCAAGCCCCGCCTGCTGGCCGTGTGCGCCGATCGATACCTGGATGCCCTTGTCGGCAAGCTTCTTCGCCTCGCGGGCGCTCAGCCCGTCGACGTAATCCTCCTCGGGCGCGAGCACCCGGCGGACATTCTGTGCCGCGAGCAGCCCCGGCGGGGCGTGTTTCGTCAGCAGGGGATGCTTCCAGACATCGGTATGCGCGCGCCAATAGGGATCGCCTGCGGGCCCGCCATAAGTGACGACGAGCGTCGGCGTGTAGTTCGTCCTGGTCTGCGTCCAGAGGCTGACCAGATCGGCGTAGAAAGTCGCCAGCGGGACATTGTGCTCGACCGTCGAATTGCCGTCCTGGATCAGGCTGACATCCATCGTGTAGAGCGAACCGCCTTCGGGCACGACCTCCAGCCCTTCGGCCTGCGCCGCCTTGACCACCATCTGGCGCTGTTCGCGGCGCGGCTGGTTGTAGTTCTTCACCGAATGCGCGCCCTGCGCCTTCAGCCGACGGACATGCGCCAGCGCATCCTCATAGCTGTTGATCTCGGCATAGACGTCGGGGGACTTGGCGCCATAGACGATCTCGCCGGTCGAGAAGGTGCGCGGCGCGAGCAGCTTGCCGGCCTGCTGCATTTCGGCAGCGACGAAGATCTGCGACGGGCGAGCCGACGGATCGTGGATCGTCGTTGTGCCGAAGGCGAGGTTGGCGATCGCCGACCAATTCTGTTGCGGGACTAGCTCGTCCTCCGCCTGCGGCCCATGCGCATGGGCGTCGACCAGGCCGGGAATGATCGTCTTGCCGGCAAGATCGATCATTTTCGCACTTGCCGGGATCGTCACCGAACCGCGCTTGCCGACCGCGATGATCCGGTCGCCGGAAATGACGATGACGCCGTCGTCGATGATCCCGCCCGCCTTGTCCGCCATCGTCACGATCCGCGCCCCGGTGAGTGCGATGGTGCCGGTCGGCTTGGCTGCGGCGACGTCCATCGACAGCGACACGCCGGTCGTCGGCGCGGTGAACTTCGGTGCCTCGGCTCCCGCGGGGGCCGTCGCGAACAGGGCATTGGTCTGCGCGGTGTAGATGTTGGGGCCCAGGCTCCAATGCACCTGCGCGCCGCCGTTCGACCAATGGATGAAATCGGCGCCTTCGCCGCTAACTCGCGTGACGGGCAGGGCGCCGCCCTTTGCATCGGTCGACACGTCCTGCGTGCCGGGCATCAGCGGCATGACGAACGCCTGGTAGTTCTGGCGGAACGCGACATAGCCGCCATCGGGCGAGACGCGGTAATCATTGACCAGGTCGCCTGTCGCATGGACGCGCTTTGCCTGGCCGCTCAAGTCCATGCTAACCAGCTGGCGCTTGCCCTTGTCGGTGCCGATCACGAAGACGCGGTCGCTCGACGCGCCGAATTGCGGGTCGGTGCCGTCGCGGGTGATCCGCGTCGCGGAGCCGCCGGTTGCAGCGATCCGATAAACGCCGGGATCGTCGCTCCATTTGTCGGACGTCAGCCCGCCGCCTTCGCCACTGTCGAAGACAATGGTTTTGCCGTCGGGGGAGAATTTGGGGTGCGCATAATGCCCCGCATGGCCGGTCACGTCGCGCGCGACACCGCCGGTGGCGGCAACCGTGCGCACCTTGCCGAGCCCGGCGTCGGTCCAGCCGACGAACACGATGGTCCGGCCGTCGCGCGACCAGCTCGGCCATAGTTCGAAGCCGTCGCTCGTGTCGCTCGTCAGCCGCCGCGCGGCACCACCCGCCATCGACTTGACCCACAGCTTGCCGAGCGTTTCGAACACAACCGTCCTGCCGTCGGGCGACACTTCGGCCCAGCGCGGCATGCGCGTCGCGAACCTGGCCGGGGCGACGTCTCGCGCCGGGTGGGTCGCGTCGATCACCACGCGAGTGTCGGCGACATGGAAGGGGATTTCGACCGCGCCGCTGCCGTCGGCGCCGATACGGCGGATCTTGCCGCCCGCCCAGAACACGATGCTCTTGCTGTCGGGCGTCCAGGCCATGTTCGGATAGACGCCGGTGACGGCCCAGGTTTCCTGCACATCCTGGTCGAGCGCGTCATAGATTTTGCGCTCCTCGCCCGAGACCAGATCCTTCACATACAGCTTGGACTTCGCGCGCTCGCGCCGGACGAAGGCGATCAGCTTGCCGTCGGGCGAGGGGGCAGGGCGCACCGATCCGCCGACCCCTGACACCGCCGTCGACGTTTCGCCGGTTTCAATGTCGTAGCGGTCGATGTGGAACAGATCGGTGTTCGAATTCTGCGCATATTCGAAGATCGGCCCCGGCGTGACGTTGCGGGTGAAATAGACGCTTTTGCCGTCGGGGGCGTAGATCGGTTCGCCCAATTCCTTCTGCAGCACTTCGCTCGCGCGCTTGACCAGCGGCACGCCGCCACCACCCGATACATGATAGAGCCAGACCTCGCCGGTGCCGAGCGAGCGCTGCGTGGTGAAATGCTTCTTGGCGATGATGAAGCGACCGTCGGGCGACCAGCTCGGCTGGTTGAGAAGACGGAAATCCTCCTTTGACAGCTGGCGCTTGTCGCTGCCGTCGACGTTCATGATCCAGATATTGTCGCCGCCGCCGCGATCGGAGGTGAAGGCGATACGCTTGCCGTCAGGCGAAAAGCGCGGCTGATGCTCGAAGGCGAGCCCGTCCGCGATCCGCCGGGGTGTGCCGCCGGTGATCGGCATCGTGTAGATGTCGCCCAGCAGGTCGAACGCGATCGTCTTGCCGTCGGGCGAGACATCGAGGTTCATCCATGATCCTTCGGTCACGTCGATCGGCACTTGCCGCGTGGTCATGCCGGGGGGCGCGTTGACGTCCCATTTCGGCGGCTTGGGCTTGTCAGGCGTGGCGGGTGCCGTTTGTGCCAGAGACGAAGTCGACGCCAGCAACGCCGCGCCGAGCGCGACAACCCGAAATTTCATGGTAAGATCCCCGCCTTTGTTTAGGTCTGGGGCCATGGTCTAGCGGCAAATTCGGGCGCGCCAAGGGGGTGCTGCTGCCGGGCGCGGGGATGGACAGCCGCCCTGCTTGCCGATAACGCTTGCGGTTTATTTCCCCACGATCTGGAGAATGTGCGTGACGTCGCTTTTGGTGCGGGGTGGTGGCGCCCTGAACGGTCATATCAAGCCGTCCGCCAACAAGAATGCGGTGCTGCCGATCCTATGCGCGACGCTGCTCACCGAAGCGCCGATCACGCTGCGCAATGTTCCCGACATCACCGATGTGCGTCGCCTGGTCGAGATTTTCCGCGAACTCGGCTCACGGATTGAATGGGATACCGAACAGCAGGTGATGGTGCTGGAGCACCGCCAGTTGAACGCCGGCGTGACCGCGCGCTCGCCCGAGGCGATGCGCGCGGCGGTGCTGTTGGTGCCCGGATTTCTCTACCGGCTCGGCACCGCGGCGCTGCAGGGCGCGACCAAGGGCTGCACGCTCGGCGCGCGCGAACTCGACCCGCATATCGAGGTGTTCCGCGCGTTCGGCACCCGCGTCGACGATGACGATCCATCGGTGATCGCGCTGACCGCGCCGAAGCGCTTTCCGGCCGCCGACCTGTGGCTCGAATATGCGTCGGTCACGACAAGCGAGAATTTCATCCTTTGCGCGGTCGTCGCCGACGGCGTGTCGCACCTGACCAATGCCGCCTGCGAGCCGCATGTGCAGGAGCTGTGCACGTTCCTCAGCAGGATGGGCGCGAAGATCGGCGGGGCGGGCACGTCGAGCCTGACGATCGAGGGCGTCGGCGAGCTCGGCGGCGTCGATTACACCTTCTGGGAGGATTTCCACGAAATCGCGACTTTCCTCGCACTCGGCGCGGTGTCGGGCGGGGCGATTTCGGTGCGCAACCAGCACCCCGAATTTTTCCCGCTGATCGACCGGACCTTCGCCAAGTTCGGGGTCGAGATCGAGCATGCCAATGGCGTATCGAGCATTGCGGGCGGCCAGCCGCTGAAAGTGCGCAAGCCCTTCACCGACACGCTGATCATGAAGGTGGAGGCGGCGCCCTGGCCCTACGTGCCAGCCGATCTGTTGCCGATCTTCATCGCGCTCGGCGTGCGGGCGGAAGGCCAGACGATGTTCTGGAACAAGGTCTATGAAGGCGCGCTTGGCTGGCATACCGAACTGGCGTTGTTCGGCGCGCATACGCTGATGTGCGACCCGCACCGGTTGATCACGTTTGGCGGCAAGGAATTGCGGCCCGGCACGGTGACGTCGCCCTATATCATCCGCGTCGCCATCGCGCTGCTGATGATCGCGACCAGCATCGAGGGTGAATCGGTGATTCTCGACGCCGATCCGATCCGCCGCGCGCATCCCGATTTCGTCGGCAATCTCGTCAG
The DNA here is from genome assembly GCA_002863155.1 of Sphingomonadaceae bacterium. Lineage (GTDB taxonomy): Bacteria > Pseudomonadota > Alphaproteobacteria > Sphingomonadales > Sphingomonadaceae > Sphingomonas. The sequence continues at coordinate 21,492 of PKED01000071.1, forward strand.
CCTGGGCGCCAAGGTGCAGTGGGAAGCCTGAACGGCAATCAATAGGGCGGCTGGCGGGTCGCGCGCTGCGTCTTGGCGGCATCGGCCCACCAGCGCAGATCGTCCGCGAAACGCGGGAAACTGGCGTCGAGCGCATCGCCGACCGGGCCGGTCGTGGCGCCTTCGGCGTCGAACGCTTGGCCGATCGGACCGACCGCCAACGAACTCGAGATCACGACCATGCCCATTTCGGACAGGATCGGGTGCCAGGCCAGGTTGGCGCGGACGCCCATCAGCCGCCCCGCCGAATAGCTTGCGATCGCGGCCGGCCGCCAGAACCACTCTTCAAGGAAATGGTCGGTCAGGTTCTTCAGCCCCGGCTGGACGCCCCAGTTATATTCTCCGGTCACGAAGACGAAGCCGTCGGCGGCCCTGATCTTTGCAGCCAGTTCGGCCATTTTGGGCGGCGCCTCCCCCGGCGCATATTCCTTGAACATGCGGTCGAGCATCGGCAGGTCGATCGCGCGGGCATCGATCAGCTCGGCATCGTCGCCGCCCGCGCGCAGGCCGCGCATGATAAGGACCGCTGGTTAATGAGATGACCAATCCACGATCGGAAACAACTATCGGCGACAATAAGGCCCGCAAAAATGGTACAGGTGTTACTTTGGTCGTTGATTTAAACAAGCGTGGATTTACCGACGATGCAATTATGAAGGCAGGAATGAAGGTTAACGGTATTCTCGGGGACAAACAAAAACCAGGCCCAACCAGTTACTTCTTTTGGCCCGGCGGGACACAAGGGTTTGCTAATAGCAACTCCGGCTTTGCACGTGTTTTAGAAGAGGCCAAACCTGGGTCGACAAAAAATTTCCCTCTCGCGCGTGGTTTTACGCCGGGCTTTCAGTTTCCATATTTGGTCGGCACCACTCCCGCTCCTCCTGCTCCTCCAGCTCCTTGGGACCGCTGCACCTCCCATCCCTTCGCATGTTGAGCGTCAGTCAGATTACCAGTTCCGTCCAACGGGGATCCCGAATGAAAAAATTACGGCTAGCGGCAGCAGTTTCTTTAGTGGCGGTAGTGCCAGTGATAATTTGGACGCTGATTAGACCCAGCTACCCAATGCAATCCGGAACTGACCGCCCCTTGGCAGGTTACATCGTGAGTGGAGAGAAATTTGGTGTAAAAATTGGTGACCATCAAGCAGAGTCGAACATTATCTTAGAGAAATCTGGAGTAGAATACATTAATCAAGAAGATTGCAAATCAATTTCTTATTTAGTAAATTGCAAACTGGATTCCAAGAACTCTGCGTATAGCGTAAGTAGAGGTTTTTATCATGGAAAGATCTTCCTCATCTTAGGTAAAAATGAAAGAGTGGATGCGATTGCATGGGAATTCTATATCATTCCGCATATAGATTTCTGAAATTGAAAAGGGAATACGATAGTCGGCGAGCTTGATGCCCTGGCGATCACGCCGATAGGATCCGTAGAAGACGAGGATCGATCGGCTCATTGCAGGACTCCCGGTGCTGGCTGGTAGCGCTGTCTGCGTCCGAGTTCGGACGGAACAGGCCATGCGCCGCTTTAGACGGCCCCGAAAGCCATTCCAATGCCGATCGGTGCCCGATCCGCGCCGATCGGGTGGCGGCACGCCCGCTTGCGCTCGCCCGAGGCGGCGGCAATAGCGGAGCACAGAGGAGAGCGCGCGTGCGGCATGCGAATGTGGTGATCGTGGGGGCAGGGCATGGCGGCGCGCAGGCGGCGATCGCGCTGCGGCAGGGAGGGTTTGACGGCACGATCCTGATGATCGGCGACGAGCCCGAGCTCCCCTATGAGCGCCCGCCATTGTCGAAAGACTATCTCGCCGGTGACAAGACGTTCGACCGGCTGCTGATCCGCAAGGCCGAATTCTGGGCAGAGCGTTCGATCGATTTCCTGCTCGGCACGCGAGTAGAGGCGGTCGATCCGGTCGCGCGCCAGCTGCACTGCGCCGACGGGACGCCGATCGGCTATGACAGGCTGGTCTGGGCGGCGGGGGGGACGCCGCGTCGGCTGGCATGCGAAGGGGCGGGGGCGGACGGCGTTCACCATATCCGCACCCGCGCTGATATCGACGCGCTCACCGCCGATCTTGATCGCATCGAGACTGTGGCGGTCGTCGGCGGCGGCTATATCGGGCTGGAGGCGGCGGCGGTGCTGGCGAAGCTCGGCAAGCGTGTCGTGCTGTTCGAAGCGGCCGACCGGGTACTCGCCCGCGTCGCCGGGGCCGATCTGTCGCGCTTTTTCGAGGATGAGCACCGCGCGCATGGTGTGACGCTGCATCTTTCGTCCAATGTCGCGGCGATCGAGACTGCTGAGGGCCGCGCGTGCGGCATCCGGCTCGCCGACGGGGCCGTCATCGCAGCGCAGCTGGTGATCGTCGGTATCGGCATCGTCCCGGCCGTCGCGCCGCTGCTGGCGGCGGGGGCAGCTGGCGGCAACGGCGTGCGCGTCGACGACCATTGCCGGACAAGCCTTCCCGACGTCTATGCGATCGGCGACTGCGCGCTGCATGCCAACCGCTATGCCGGCGGCGCGGAGATACGGCTCGAATCGGTCCAGAATGCCAATGATCAGGCAACCGTCGCGGCCCGGGCCATTCTTGGCATGCCCGCGTCCTATGATGCGGTGCCGTGGTTCTGGTCGAACCAGTATGACCTCAAGCTGCAGACCGTCGGGCTGTCGGCAGGCCATGACGCGACCGTCTTGCGCGGCGGCCCCGCCGATCGACGCTTTTCGGTCGTGTATCTGAAGGACGGCGTGGTCGTCGCGCTCGATTGCGTGAATGCGGTCAAGGATTACGTCGCCGGCCGCGCGCTCGTGGCAGGCGCGGTGCGTGCCGATCCTGCGCAGCTCGCCGACCCCGATATGCCGCTCAAGTCGATGGCGACTCAGACGTCCATTTCGACATAGGGTGGCACCGGGATCGTCGTCAGCGCTTCGGTCAGCGCGGTCGACCATCGGTGCGACAGATCGGCGAAATAGGCGTCGTCGACCTCGATCCGCTTGAGCGTCGTGGTCCGCCCGGCGCCGTGTGGCGCGATCGCCATGTCGATCGGCAGTCCGACCGCGAGGTTCGAGCGGATCGACGAATCGAACGAGATCAGCGCGACCTTCACCGCTTCGCGCAGCGGCGTATCGTGGCGCAGCGCGCGGTCGAGGATCGGCTTGCCATATTTGTTCTCACCGATCTGGAGGAAAGGCGTGTCGGGCTGGCATTCGATGACGTTGCCGGCGGGATAGACTAGGAACAGCCGGGTCGGTTCGCCATCGATCGAACCACCGACCAGGAAGGTCGTGTTGAAATTGATATCGCCCTGCTCAAGGCTTTCGAGCGCGTCGCGCGAGGTACGGATGGCGCGACCCGCCGCGAGCGCCGCCGAAAAGATGTCGGGCACATTGTCGAACGTCTCGAGCTTGCCGGTTTCGGGATTGAGGATGCCGTGGGTCAGTCGCTGGATTGCCGCCTGCGTCGCCGACAGGCTGCCGGCAGAGGCCATCGTGATCAGCCGCCGCCCGTCATTTCCGAACAGCCGCAGCTTGCGATAGGTCGAGACGTTGTCGACGCCTGCGTTGGTGCGGGTGTCGGCGATCATCGCCAGCCCTTCGCGCACCAATATGCCGACACAATAGGTCATGCGCCCTGTCTTCCCCGCTCTTCCCGGTCAGCCCTGCGATTGGCGCATCGCCGCTTCGGCATCGACCGTTACACTCAGTTGTTCTCCGCCGCCCCCGCGACGCGCGCCGCGAATGGGCGCTGCATCAAGGTAATCGAGTCCGACCGCGACACGCAAATAGGAATCGGTCGCGCAGATGCCGTTCGTCGGATCAAAAGCGATCCAGCCAATGTCGGGCGCGAGCGCTTCGGCCCAGGCATGGGCGGCTTCCTGCTGTTCGGTGCGGGCGAGGTGGCCCGAGACATAGCGCGCCGGCACGCCGAGATGGCGGGCGGCGGCGACGAAGATGTGCGCGAAATCCTGGCAGACGCCGTGCCCCGCGCCGA
>PKED01000041.1 GCA_002863155.1 Sphingomonadaceae bacterium
TTGCCTTTAAACTCAGAAGAAATCGCGTTCAGCTTACGGCGTACCGATTTCTTACGCTGTGTCTGGCCAGGCATAATAAACGTACGGCCAATGTAGCGGTTTTTAACGAAGCCCTGACGGTAAGGTAAATCAAGGGTAATGGCAATTTGCAGCGCCACATCCATAGAGGTTTCCGGAATTGGGATCACCACGTCAATATCGAGATCGGCCCATTCGCGAGCAATCTTTTCACCGAGCTTCTTACCCATGTTAACGCGCGAGGCGTAAACAGAAATTCCGTCAATAAACGAGTCAGGACGGGCAAAGTAAACAAACTCAAAGATACACGGTGAGGTCAGTGGTGCCTGAGCACATTGTTGAGTGAACAACTCACCCGCTTCGGTGATAAATACGGCTTCGCCCGGTGCTACGTCACGAATAAACTGAAAACCTACGGCATCCAGTGCAACACTCTCAGAGGCAACCATATATTCTTCGCCCATTTCGGTAATACGCTTACCCAGTGCCAGCGGACGAATACCATTCGGATCGCGGAATGCCACAACACCCAAACCAATAATTGCCGCCACACAGGCATAAGCGCCGCGGGCTTTAATGTGAACATTGGTGACCACTTCAAAGATATCTTTGGGTGACACTGTCAGCCCGGTGGTGCGCTGAGATAACTCGTGGGCAAAAATGTTCATCAGAATCTCTGAGTCTGATGTGGTATTGATATGCCGGCGGGCTACTTTGGCGACTTCGATTTGTAAATCCAGGGCATTGGTGAGGTTACCGTTGTGGGCAAACGCCATCCCGAAAGGAGAGTTTACATAAAATGGCTGAGCTTCTGCGGAACTGGAAGAACCGGCAGTGGGATAGCGACAATGACCAATCCCCATGTTCCCTGTGAGGCGCTTCATATGACGGGTGTGAAACACATCCCGAACCAGTCCATTGTCTTTACGCAGATTAAACACACCGTTGTCTATCGTCATGATACCAGCCGCATCCTGACCACGGTGCTGTAAAACGGTTAAACAGTCATAGAGTGACTGAGCAACTGGTGTTTTACCAACTATTCCGACAATACCACACATGTAGGTTACCTATTTAAGCGGGAGTTAAAAAACTGGAGCTGTCTTTTACGTAACTAAAAAACCACTCAATAATAATTGCAAATTCCGGCACTAGCACCGACTCATCCCACCAGTCTGATGAGGCTGAAGGCGTAAATGTATCCAGGAAAAATAATAGCGCACTTACGATCAGAATGCCGCGCAATGCGCCAAAAACTGCACCGAGTGCTCTGTCGGTGCCAGACAGACCGGTGGCCTGAACCAGTTGACTGATGGTGTAATTCAGCAAGGCACCGAGCAATAGCGTTGCCACAAAGAGTGCGGCGATGGCCGCGCCGTTACGAATAAGTTCGTCACTGATGCGCGTGAAGTAAACGGCAAGGTCGGCATAAAATTGGCTGGCAACAAACATGGCGGCAAACCAGACTGCCAGTGAAACAGCTTCTTTGACGAAGCCGCGCACCAGACTGATTAGCGTGGAGAGCGCTATCACACCTAAAATCGTGTAATCCAGCCAATTCATTTGAAGATTCTTACCCGTCCTGTTAACGATGCGTTAGACTGTTAAGCCAAACCTCATCGCGTCAAATTCGCGCGCATTCTACCAGAAGTCTGCCTGATTACCAGTGCCGAAATTTTATCCAGTCACCGGCTGTCAACAATTCTGTCCTGAGTGAGCCTGTTGATTTAGCTGTTTACACTGAAGCGGGTTACTTTGCCTCGTAAGCCGGTTAATTCCTGAAGGTGAGATAAGGCACCATCCAGTTCGCGTTTGTTCAGATTGGGCCCTACAAATACTTTGGTTAACGGCCCGGAACTGGTTTCGATAGGCCGGCTGAACGCACGGTAACCGGCGTTTTCCAGCTTATCCAGTAATTGCTTCACGTTTTTCTGATGCCTGAAACTGCCCAGTTGAATCACCCAGCTGTTGTTTTGCTCAGATTCTTCCGGGGCTTCCACCACGGTCTGGCGTGCCAGATCATCATTAGGCGAATTATTCACCTGAGCCGTGCTGTCGCTTCTTGTCTCCGGCGCAGACTCAGCGGGGCTATCGGGCTCATCAACCGGCTTTTCGTTAACAATTTCTACCGGACGCTGCGCCGAAGCCACCACCCGTTCATCAGGAAAAGGTTCGGGGTTTACAATAGGCTTCTTGGCTGGTGCCGACGGAACATTAACAAACACGTCCCCATTGCTGGATTTTTTACCATCCAGCATGTCTGGTAATATGATTACCGCTACTGCTACCAAAATAACAGTGCCCACCAACCTGTTCTTTAACGCTGCCGCCACTACCTGTGATCCTGTTATGAGTTTTGTATATTGTGCGGTAACGCCAGGATATCTGCAACTGTATGAAAAGAACCTACCACTAAAATAAGGTCTTCGCTGTGTGCATCCTGACGAGCAGCCTCATAAGCCTCGGTCACAGCCGGGAACAAACGCTTTGGCGTATTTTCCACGGCTGCCGCCAGCTTTTCGGCTGACAGTCCTCGAGGACCATGTGTTGCAGCCAGGTACCACTGCGGCGCGAAACGCTTAAAAGGGGCTAGCGAAGCCGCTGGCGCTTTATCGTTGAGCATCGCCACCACAATATGTAACTGCTTAAATGTTTTGCTATCGAGCCACTCAGCGAGAGATTCGGTGGCCTGAGGGTTATGACCAACATCCAGATAGGTAGCCGGATGTTTGGCAATCAGCTGACGACGCCCGGGCAACTGTGTGTTGGCAACTGCCCGTTGCATAGTCGCATCACTTACGGTGAAACCAGCGTGTTTGAGTACAGCCAGCGCCGTAGCGACATTGTTCAGCGGAATAGCGGTATCCGATAGTTCTAACGTCTGCTTTGCGGCATTAAAAGTAACAGTACCGTCAGTGCTACGGGCAATACTAAATTCCTGCCCCTGCCACCAGGCATCTGCATTCAGAAGCTTTACCGCCTCGCGCAGTGTATGCGGGGGCTCAGGTTCGCCGATCACTACTTTACCGCCATGGCGAATGATCCCAGCCTTTTCTACTGCAATCTTTTCCCGCGTATCACCCAGCCAGTCCTGGTGATCAAGCCCAATACTGGTTATCACCGCACAATCCGGAGTGATTATATTTGTAGCGTCCAGTCGCCCGCCCAGGCCAACCTCAAGCACAACCACGTCGAGGTCTGCAGCCATCAGCATCAACATAGCCGCCAGCGTACCAAACTCAAAGTAAGTTAAGGTGATATCGCCACGGGCTTGTTCCACTTGTTCAAAAGCATCACAAAAAGTATCGGCATCTGGTAACGCGCCATTAATACGCACGCGTTCGCGGTAATCGAGTAAATGGGGGGAGCTGTATACGCCGACTGACTGACCTTCAAGAAGCAAGGCATTTTCAATCAGGGCAGAAGTGGTGCCCTTACCATTGGTACCACCAACGGTGATAACCCGGGCGTCGAAACGAAGATTAAGCCGTTGCGCTACTTCGTTTACGCGATCCAGACCCATATCAATGGCACTGGGATGAATGGACTCAAGATATTCGAGCCATTGCGTTAGAGTTTTACTCATAAGAGATATAAAGCCCTGAATTAATCAGGGCGATGTAATTTGGCCAGAACGCTGTGCATCTTATCGCGCATTTCGCGGCGATCCACAATCATATCGATTGCGCCTTTCTCCAGCAGGAATTCACTGCGCTGGAAGCCTTCAGGCAGTTTTTCACGTACGGTCTGTTCGATCACCCGCGGGCCGGCAAAGCCGATGAGCGCGCCAGGCTCGGCGATCTGCACGTCCCCCAGCATCGCATAGCTCGCGGTGACGCCGCCGGTCGTCGGGTCGGTGAGCACGACGATATAGGGAAGCCCGGCATCGTGCAGCATTTGGATGGCGACCGTCGCGCGCGGCATCTGCATCAGCGACAGAATGCCTTCCTGCATGCGCGCGCCGCCCGCTGCGGTGAAGATGATATAGGGGGCCGCATCCGCGATCGCCGCCTGCACGCCCACGACGAAAGCCTCGCCGACCGCCTGACCCATCGACCCGCCCATGAACGCGAAATCCTGAACCCCCACGACCGCGCGCCGCCCGCCGATCAGCCCGCGGGCGTTGATGAGCGCGTCGGATTCGCCGGTGGCACTGCGCGCCGCCTTGATCCGGTCGGTATAGCGCTTGGTATCGCGGAACTTCAGCGGATCCTCGGGCACGCGCGGCGGCGGGAGCAGGCTGTGCGCGCCATCGTCGAATGTCTGCGCGAAGCGTTCCTTCGGCCCGATCCGCTCATGATGCTCGCAATGCGGGCAGACATGGAGGTTGTCGGCAAGCTCCTTGGTGAAGACTAGCTGGCCGCAGCCCTTGCATTTGTGCCACAGATTGTCGGGCGTGTCCTTCTTGGTCGGAACGACGAACGACAGCGCGTTGCGGACGCTCGATAGCCAGGTCATGCGATTTCCCCGAAGGTTTCTTTGGCGGCGGCGGTGATCGCCGCCTTCAATGTCGAGACATAGGCGCGGACCGGCTCGGGCGCAGCATCGCCCTGTGCGCCGACGATTTCGACGATTGCCGAGCCCACCACGACACCGTCGGCAACGCGCGCGATCGCGCCCGCCTGCTCGGGCGTGCGCACGCCGAAGCCGACCGCGATCGGCAGGTCAGTCGTCTGCTTCAGCCGCGCGACCGCTGCCTCGATCGAGGCCTGGGCCGCCTGTTGCAATCCGGTGATGCCGGCGACCGAGACGTAATAGAGGAAGCCGCTCGCGCCATTCAGGACGGCGGGCAGACGGGCGATGTCGGTGGTGGGCGTCGCGAGGCGGATCGGCGCGATCCCGGCGGCGCGCAGGGCCGGGCCGAGCTGGTCATCCTCCTCGGGCGGAATATCGACGCAGATGACCCCGTCGACGCCCGCTTTGGCGGCCTCGGCCGCAAACCAGCCCGCCCCGCGCCGCAGCATCGGGTTCGCGTAACCCATCAGGACGAGCGGCACGCTTGGATGGCGGGCGCGGAAATCGGCGGCGATCTGCAGGATGTCGCGCGTCGTGGTGCCCGCGCCGAGGCTGCGCAGGTTCGCCGCCTGGATGGCGGGACCATCGGCCATCGGATCGGTAAACGGCATGCCGAGCTCGATCACGTCCGCCCCGCCTTCGACGAGCGCGTCGAGGATGGCGGGCGTGGGGCCATCGCCCGCCGTCACGAAGGTGACGAGCGCGGCGCGGTCGGCGGGGAAGGCAGCGGCGAGGCGGGTCATTCGGAGTCCTTGCGCTCCACGACGAGTATGCGAGCCGCACCAACAGGGTGTGCGACGTGCTCGTCGCCATTCTCGACCGACATGCCGTCACCCGCATGGAGGCGGACGACATGCTCCTCGCCGTTCACCCGGTAGTGCATATCAACCATGCCATCAAGCACGGCAAACACCTCGCTGCCGGTATTCTGGTGCCAGCGATAGGGTTGATCGGTCCAGTGCAGACGGACCGTCACGTCCCCAAAATCGCTCAGGAGCATGCTCCCCCAGGCGCGATCGGCTGTGTAGGCCTTGGCAGAAAAAATTTTCATATCGCCGACCCCAGCGCTTCCGCCACGGTGAAGATGTCCTTGTCGCCGCGTCCACAAAGGTTGGCGAGGATGATCTTGTCGGCGCGCATCGTCGGCGCGACTTTGGCCACAGCGGCGATGGCATGGCTCGGCTCGAGCGCGGGGATGATACCCTCGGTGCGGCAGAGCAGCTGGAAGGCATCGAGCGCCTCGTCGTCGGTCGCGCTGGTGTATTCCACCCGGCCAATGTCTCGCAGCCAGGCATGTTCGGGGCCGATGCCCGGATAATCGAGTCCGGCGGAGATCGAGTGCGCCTCGGTGATCTGGCCGTCTTCGTCCTGCAGCAGATAGGTCTTGTTGCCGTGCAGCACCCCCGGCGAACCGCCCGCGAGCGATGCGGCATGTTCTTTGTCGAGCCCATGCCCGGCCGCCTCGACGCCGAGCATCTTTACATCGGCGTCGTCGAGGAAAGGGTGGAACAGCCCGATGGCGTTCGATCCACCACCGATCGCCGCCACCAGCAGATCGGGCAGGCGGCCGGAGCGCGCCAGCATCTGCGCACGCGCTTCCTTGCCGATCACGCTCTGGAAATCGCGGACCAGCTCGGGATAGGGGTGCGGGCCCGCCGCGGTGCCGATGATGTAAAAGGTGTCGTGGACGTTCGCGACCCAATCGCGCAGCCCCTCGTTCATCGCGTCCTTCAGCGTCGCAGCACCACTGGTCACGGGGCGGACTTCGGCGCCAAGCAGCTTCATACGGAACACATTGGGCTGCTGCCGCTCGATATCACGCGCGCCCATATAGATGACGCAAGGGAGCCCGAACCGCGCGCAGACGGTGGCGGTGGCGACGCCGTGCTGGCCCGCGCCCGTCTCGGCGATGATGCGCGTCTTGCCCATCCGGATCGCGAGCAGGATCTGGCCGATGCAGTTGTTGATCTTGTGCGCGCCGGTGTGGTTCAATTCGTCGCGCTTGAACCAGATTTGCGCACCCATCCCGTCGGCGGCACTCTTGCGCAGTGCCTCGGTCAGCCGCTCTGCGAAATAGAGTGGGCTGGGGCGGCCGACATAATGTTCGAGCAGATCGTCGAACTGCGCGTGAAAGGCCGGATCGGCCTTGGCACGCTTATATTCGGCCTCAAGCTCGAGGATGAGCGGCATCAGCGTTTCGGCGACATAGCGCCCGCCGAACTGCCCGAAATGGCCGCGATCGTCTGGCTGCGCGCGGAAGGAATTGGGTGCGTTCATAATGCCGAGCAGGCTTTAAGGAACGCGGCGATCTTGTCCACATCCTTGATACCCGGCGCGGTTTCGAGGCCCGACGACGCATCGACCAGTTCGGCGCCGGTGATCCGGACCGCGTCCGCGACATTCTCCGCCGTCAGCCCACCCGAAAGCGCCCAGGGAAGCCGATGGTCGAAGTCGCGCAGCAGGGTCCAGTCGAAGCGCACGCCCATGCCACCCGGCAGCACGGCGCCGTCGGGCGTCTTGGCGTCGAACAGGATGCGATCGGCGGCGCCGGTCAGCCCATGCGCGGCATTCAGGTCGCCCCGCTCCCTGACCGCGACCGCACTCCAGATTTGGAGGCCCGTCCGCGCGCGCAGCCGCGCCGTTCGGTCGGGCGAGGTCCGGTGCAGCTGAAGCGTGGTGAGCGCGGCTGCGGCGATGGCGCGATCGACAAGCTCGTCATCGGGATCGACGAACACGCCGACGCGACCGATATGTCCAGGCAGCCGGGCGCCGAGTACCTCCGCGCGATCGAAAGAGAGATGACGCGGCGACGGCGGATAGAACATCAAGCCGACATGGCTCGCGCCGCCGGTCACGGCGGCATCGATCGTGTCGGGGGTGGACAGGCCACAGATTTTGGCACGGACGGGCATGGCCGCAGTGTAGGCGCGCTGTCGGCGGCTGCATAGCCGCCTAACGGGCGGCGTCGCGTTGCCACGCCTGAAGTGCCTCGACCGCGATCGACCTTTTCAGAATGCGCGACGCCGGATCGACGACGACATGGGCGCCGTCGGGAACCGCCAGCTGCCCTGTGCCGCCGGTCATCTCGACCCGCTCGACCCGGTCGTCGACCTGTATTTCGATCGGCATCGGGAAAGGGGCGGCCGCCTTCCATGTCAGTGAAAGCATGCCGTCGCGGCGCGTCGAGATGATCTCGGGCAGTGCTGCCTGACGGAGATAGGCATTGAAGAACCAGCCTAAATCCCGCCCGCTTTCCTCTGCAACGATCCGCTCGAACTCAATTGTCGATCCATAGCGCGTGGTAAAATTGCCAGGTTTCGGATCGGGGCGACCATAAATCAGGCGGCGCGTGCTCGCGAAAAACGCCTTGTCGCCGATCAGCCAACGCAGCGTGTGCAGCGTCCACGCGCCTTTGTAGTAGATGTCGGTCGCCGGACTGCCCCTGGACGTTTCATAGACCTCCTCTTCGGTGCGGTCGGTGCCGGACACGAGCGGCGCTGCGTTGGTGATCCGGTTGCGCTGCGTGTCAAGCATCACCGCATAGCGCGCCTCGCCTTCGCGCCAGCGGCCATAGAGCGGTTGCATATATTGCGCGAACCCTTCGTGGAGCCAGTAATCGTCCCAGCTCGCCGCGGTCAGCTGGTTGCCAAACCATTCATGCGCGAATTCGTGCTGGAACAGCCAATCGAAGCCCTCGGGCGCCTTCGCATAACGATTGCCATAGGCGTTGATCGTCTGATGCTCCATGCCGAGATGCGGCGTTTCGACCACGCCCAGCTTTTCATCGGCAAAGGGGTAGGGGCCGATCACGCTTTCGAAGAAATCGAGTGTCGGCGCGAATTCGGCGAACAGCGCCTCTGCCTTCGCCTTTTCACCCGGCAGATGCCAGTAGAACATCGGCACGCTGTTGCCGAACCGGCTCTTGTAGATGCCCGAAATCTGTTCGTACGGCCCGACATTGATCGCGATCGCATAGGTGTTGGGGTGCTTGATCCGCCAATGCCAGATCGACCGACCGCCGCGCAGCCGATCGGTCCCGACGAGGACGCCGTTCGACGGCGCCGACAGTCCCTTTGGCACGGTAATGTGGAGGTCGACTCGTCCCGGCTCGCCGGTCGGGAAATCGAGGCAGGGCCAGAACAGGTCGCAGCCATATCCCTCCGCGGTCGAGGCGATCCAAGGCTTGCCGTCCTTCGTCCTGGCCCAGACGAAGCCGTCGTCCCACGGGGCGTTGACGGCGACATGCGGGGTGCCGCCATAGCTTATCGCGGCCGTCACCCGCTCGCCCTTCGCCAGCGGGCGAGGCAGTGTGATCGTCAGCCGCCCATCGGGATTGCGCCACATGCCCGCCGCCAAAGGATTGCCATCAATCCTGACGCTGCTGACCGGCAGGTTGCGATCGAGATCGACGATCAGCCGGGTAAGCGGCGCGCGCGCGGTGAAGGCAAGCGTCGCGGTCGCCATAATATTCTGCCGTTCGGGCAGAATCTCGATCGCCAGATCGGCGCTGTCGAACTGGAGCGCTGCCTGTTCGGGCAGGGTCGGCCCGCCCGATCGCTGGGTCTGGGCAGTCAGTGGCGGCTGGCCTTTTTCAACCGCGAGCGCCGCGCCGCCGAGCGACATCAGCAGCATCGCGACCGTCCAGCCCGGGTGCGGATTGTGACGGATTTTCGAACGACGATTGATGGGATGCTCAGCCTCCCCATATAAAGGGCGATTGGCGTCCCGTTCGGGCGCCGCCGGAGATCGCATGACCACCACTTTCCCTGTTTTGCCGCTACGCGACATCGTCGTTTTTCCGCACATGATCGTGCCGCTGTTCGTCGGGCGCGACAAGTCGGTTGCTGCACTTGAAGCCGCGATGGGCGAAACGAAGGAGATTTTCCTCGTCGCCCAGCTCGATCCGTCGGAGGACGACCCCGACCGCGACGACCTGTACGATATCGGCGTCACCGCCAGCGTCTTGCAGCTGCTCAAGCTGCCCGACGGCACCGTGCGCGTGCTCGTCGAAGGCAAGCAGCGGGCGCGGCTTTCCGCCCTGCATGCAACCGACGGCCATCTGAGCGCCGATATCGAGCTGCTCGGCACCGAAGAGGCGCAGGAAGCACTTGCCGAGCAGAGCCGCGAAGTGACCGCACTGGTCCGATCGGTCATCGATCAGTTCGAATCCTACGCAAAGCTCAATCGCAAGCTCCCTGCCGAAACCGCGGTGCAGCTGAGCGAGATCGACGAACCCTCGCGTCTCGCTGATTCGGTTGCGGCGAACATCCAGGTGAAGGTCGCCGACAAGCAGGCGCTGCTGATGGAGCAGGACCCGCAGAAGCGGCTCGAGATGGTGCTGGCGTTCATGGAAGGCGAGCTCGGCGTGCTCCAGGTCGAGAAGAAGATCCGCAGCCGGGTCAAGCGCCAGATGGAGAAGACCCAGCGCGAATATTATCTCAACGAGCAGCTGAAGGCGATCCAGCGCGAACTCGGCAATGAGGGCGAGGACGGCGACGGCGACGAAATCGCCGAGCTGACGCAGAAGATCGCGACGCTCAAGCTGTCGAAGGAAGCGCGCGGCAAAGCGACCACCGAGCTCAAGAAGCTGAAGACGATGGCGCCGATGTCGGCCGAGGCGACCGTCGTGCGCAATTATCTCGACGTGCTGCTCGGCCTGCCCTGGGGCAAGAAATCAAAGCTCAAAAGGGATATCGCGGCCGCGCAGGCGGTGCTCGACGAGGACCATTATGCGCTCGAAAAGGTCAAGGACCGGATCGTCGAATATCTCGCGGTTCAGGCGCGAACCAACAAGCTGAAGGGCCCGATCCTGTGCCTGGTCGGCCCGCCGGGCGTGGGCAAGACGAGTCTCGGCAAGTCGATCGCCAAGGCGTGCGGACGCGAATTCGTCCGTCAGTCGCTGGGCGGTGTCCGTGACGAAGCCGAAATCCGCGGCCACCGGCGCACTTATATCGGCTCGCTGCCGGGCAAGATCGTCTCGAACCTGAAAAAGGCGGGGACCAGCAACCCTCTGTTCCTGCTCGACGAGATCGACAAGCTCGGTCAGGACTTCCGCGGCGATCCGGCCTCGGCGCTGCTCGAGGTGCTCGACCCCGAACAGAACAGCAAGTTCCAGGACCATTATCTGGAGGTCGATATCGACCTGTCGGACGTGATGTTCGTGACCACGGCCAACACGCTGAACCTGCCCCAGCCGCTGCTCGACCGCATGGAGATCATCCGGCTCGAAGGCTATACCGAGGACGAGAAGGTCGAAATCGCCGAGCGCCACCTGATCGCGAAGCAGATCGAGGCACACGGGCTGAAACCAGGCGAATTCGAGCTGACGAACGAAGGGCTGCGGGCGCTGATCCGTTATTACACACGCGAAGCCGGCGTCCGCACGCTCGAGCGCGAAATCGCCAAGCTCGCGCGCAAGGGCTTGCGCCAGATCCTGGAGGGCAAGGCCGAGAAGGTCGTGATCACGCCCGACAACCTTGCCGATTTTGCCGGCGTCCAGCGCTATCGCTTCGGCATGAGCGAGGAGGAGCATCAGATCGGCGCGGTGACGGGGCTTGCCTGGACCGAGGTCGGCGGCGAGCTCCTCACGATCGAATCGGTGACGGTGTCGGGCAAGGGCGGGGTCAAGACTACCGGCAAGCTCGGCGACGTGATGAAGGAATCGGTCGAGGCGGCGATGAGCTTCGTCAAGGCGCGCGCGCCGACCTATGGCATCAAGCCGAGCCTGTTCGCGCGCAAGGACATCCATGTCCATCTGCCTGAGGGTGCGGTACCGAAGGATGGCCCGTCGGCGGGAATCGGGCTGGTCACTTCGATCGTCTCGACGCTCACCGGCGTGCCGGTGCGGCGCGATGTCGCGATGACGGGCGAAGTGACGCTGCGCGGTCGCGTGTTGCCGATCGGTGGGCTGAAGGAAAAACTGCTGGCGGCACTTCGCGGTGGCATCGGCACCGTTCTGATCCCCGAGGAAAATCGCAAGGACCTTGCCGAGATTCCGGCGAATATCCGCGAAGGGCTGGAAATCATTCCGATTCGGCATGTCGACGAGGCCTTGCGGCTTGCGCTGACCGAGCCGTTGACGCCGATCGTCTGGAGCGAAGCCGACGAATTGGCAGCGCTTCCGCCGACGTCTGTACCTGCGGTCGGCGGCGTCCATCATTGATGCGCTGCCGCCGTTTTGCGGCACCTGTCCGGCGATTTTGCTGGAATATGACGGATTTGTTTTGACAGGCCGAGCCGGAATTGGGTTAGTAGTCGCTCCGGCTTACGCGGCGACTCACGCGCGGGCTGGTCGACAAAAATGTAAGGGGGTTCCCAAGGATGAATAAGCAGGAATTGATCGGCGAGGTCGCGGAAGCCTCCGGTCTCAGCAAGGGTGACGCAGGCAAGGCCGTCGAAGCCGTGTTCGGTGCGATTTCGGCAGCGCTGACCAAAGGCGACGAAGTTCGGCTGGTCGGGTTCGGCACCTTCTCGGTCAGCAAGCGCAAGGCGTCGACGGGCCGCAACCCCCGCACCGGCGAGCCGATGACGATCAAGGCATCGAGCCAGCCGAAGTTCAAGGCCGGCAAGGTCCTGAAGGATTCGGTGAACTGAACCGCTGTCGCATGTGAGGCTGGACAAGGGCCGCTCGCATGCTAATGGCGGCGCGAACAGGCGGCGGCGGGCCGTCGCCGGTTTTCCCGAAAGTTTCGGGCGCGTAGCTCAGTGGTAGAGCACTGTGTTCACACCGCAGGGGTCGCAAGTTCAATCCTTGCCGCGCCCACCATGTTTTGAAAAGGTCCTGCCGAGCAATCGGCGGGACCTTTTTTGTCGTCCGCGAAGTGGCATCGGGCGGGCATTAGGCGGTTGAACCGCACGCGGCGCTCGGGCAAGGCGGCGATAGTTTCGTATCGCCGGAGGCCAGCTTGCGTTCGTTCCTGATGCTCTCGATCCTCGCACTGGTCGCCTGCTCGCCGTCCAGCCCGGGGGGCAACAGCGCCACCCCAGTGGTCGCGAACAGCACCGCCGACACCGGTGGCAAGCGAGGCAACGAGCCGGCCGATTCGCCAAGCGCGCGCGCTGCCCGCGACGTGGTCGAGCGCTACTTCAAATCGATAGAGGCGAAGGACTATGCGGCGGCCTATCGCCTGTGGGGCAATGACGGCGCCGATGCCGGCGGCTCGCTGAAGGATTTCGAGCAGACATTTGCACCCTATTCGAAATACGAGCCCGAAGCCGGTGCCCCAACGGAGATCCGCGCGAGGGACGGCATGCAATATGTCGCCGTCGCCGCCAAGCTGTTCGTCGAGAACCGCACGAACCGCAAGACCGCCAACAAAAGCGGAACGGTGCTGCTGCGACGATCGGTCGACCCCGCCGATCCGGTCGCAAGCAAGCGCGACTGGCGCATCTGGGGCGTCGATCTCCGCGTCAAGAACTGAGCCGCGCCCCAATCGGTTGACGGCGGGCGCTGCCCGCGTGCTACGTCGCCACAAAGGGGCGTACATAGCCTCGATACGCGAGGAGAAAGCGATGCGGCGGCGGGACGTTTTGGCAGCTGGCTCGGCCGCGCTTGCCACGATGATCTGGGCGGGGCGAGTAGGCGCGCAGGCGCCGGATCGCGCGTTGCTGATCGAGCCCGACGCGGTCTTCGACGGCAGGGACGGCCTCCGCCATGCGGGCTGGAAGGTCCTGGTGCGCGGCGAGACGATTGCCGCCGTCGGGCCCGATCCGACAATACCGGCGGACGTCGAACGCCTGCCATTGCCCGGGATGACGCTGATGCCGGGGCTTATCGATGCGCATGTCCACCTGTTCCTCCACCCCTATAACGAGGCGCCGTGGAACGATCAGGTTCTCAAGGAACCACTTGCGCTCCGCACGGTCCGGGCGGTCGCCAGTGCCCGCGCAACGCTGCTCGCCGGCTTCACGACGGTGCGCGATCTCGGGACCGAAGGGGCCGGTTATGCCGATGTCGGGCTGAAGGCGGCGATCGCGCAGGGCATCACGCCGGGACCGCGCCTGCTGGTCGCGACCCGCGCGCTCGTCGCGACCGGTAGCTATGGTCCCAAGGGATTCGATCCCGGATTCGACGTGCCGCAGGGCGCCGAGGAGGCCGACGGCGCGGCACTGGTCGCGGCGGCGCGGCGCCAGATCGGCCGTGGCGCGGACGTCGTCAAACTCTATGCCGACT
This sequence comes from Sphingomonadaceae bacterium, assembly GCA_002863155.1. Lineage (GTDB taxonomy): Bacteria > Pseudomonadota > Alphaproteobacteria > Sphingomonadales > Sphingomonadaceae > Sphingomonas. The sequence goes on from PKED01000041.1 coordinate 13,706, forward strand.
ATCGCTGGGGGCCGGGCGAGCCGAGCAGGCCGACCTTTTCGACCGAAGAGATGCGCGCCGTCGTCGAAGCCGCGCACGCCGCCGGGCGGCAGGTGGCGGCGCATGCGAGTTCGGCGGAGGGCATGCGGCGCGCAACCCTGGCCGGGGTCGACACGATCGAGCATGGCGATGCCGGGACGGCCGAGATCTTCGCGCTGATGAAGGCGCGCGGCGTTGCGCTGTGCCCGACCCTTGCCGCGGGCGACTCGATCGAACGCTATCGCGGCTGGAACGGCGCCGCGCCCGAGCCGCCGGGGATCGTCGCCAAGCGGGCGAGCTTTGCTGCTGCGCTCGCATCGGGCGTGCGGATGTGCGTCGGCGGCGATACCGGCGTGTTCAGCCACGGCGCCAACGCGCGCGAGCTCGAATTGATGGCCGCATGGGGGATGAAGCCTGCCGACGTCCTGCTTGCGGCAACCGGCGGCAACGCCGCGATCCTCGGCATCGGTGACCGGTTCGGGACGATAGCCGCCGGCAAGGTCGCCGATCTCGTCGCGGTACGCGGCGACCCGATGGCGGACCTCTCGGCGCTGCGCCGGGTCGCGATGGTCATCAAGGGCGGTCGCGTCGTCCCTTCGACGGGATGATCGCGGTGCCGGGTTGACAAGGGCTGCCGGGTGCTAATCCCCGGCAGCCGTGATGGTCAGAAATTGATGCTCAGCCCGAAGGTCGCAGTCGTGCCGAGATCATAGAGGTTGTAGAAAATCCGGTTCTGCCCACTTTCCTGGAATTCGCGGAACCGGGTGCCGGTGATGTTGCGGACTTCGAGCTTCATCTCGGTATTCACGCCCGCGATCTTAACGCCCTGACGCGCCACGAAATCGAGCCGGAAACCGGGATATTCATAGATGTCCGGCTGGCCCGATCCGCCGCGAATGGTTGCGCGACGGCTGGCATAGTTCAGCAGGAAGGTCTGCTGCGAAAGCCTGTCCTGGTCCTCGAACCCGATTTCGAGATTAGCCAGATGGTCCGACTGGCCCGTCAGCGGAACGCCGTTGCGGAACAGCTGGTTGGCGCGCGTGATGCCCGACAGGCTGAACACCCGCGCCGGATCGTTCGGCCCGACCTCGATCGAGGACTGGCTGAACGTATAGTTCGCGATCACGACCGCACGGCGCGACGCGAAGAACTTGCCGTCGCCAAAGATCCGGTCGAGCGCGAAATATTTCTGGGTCTCGATCTCGACGCCGTACAGGCTCGCGGTCGGCGCATTGGCAAAGCTGGTCGTGACCGCATTGTCACTGAAGCTTGCGAAGGTTTCGATCGGATTGTCGATCCGCTTGTAGAAACCGCCGATGGTTAGCCGCTGGTCGCGCGCGAAATACCATTCGAACCGCGCTTCGGCGTTATAGAGCTGCGTGTCGACCAGGAACGGGTTGCCGCGATACTGGCGGTTGTCGTCCGGATCGAAATAGTTCTGGAAGATGAGCTCGCGGAACTGCGGCCGGGCGATGGTCTGCGACCCGCTGATCCGGAACTGCATTTCGGGATTGAGCTTGAAGGTGAGCGTGACCGCGGGGAGGAAGTAATCGCGGTTGAGGTTGGTCTGCGCGAGCGACACGCTCGGCACGTTGAACACCTGGATCGCATTTACCCGCTGGGCGCCCGATTCGAAACGCACGCCGGTATCGAGGCTCAGCCGGTCGTTGATGTCCCATTGCAGCCGGGCATAGCCCGCATGGACGGCCAGGCTTGCGCCGAACACCGGATTGCCTTCGTTGGTATCGACCAGCGAGATGCCGAACGCCCGGATGACCGAGGGCTGCAACAGCAGGTCAGGCCGGAACAGACCGACTCCGGCCGGGAAATTGCTGTTCGCCGTGAACAGGAATTCGCGCCGCTCGGTCCGCCGGAACGTGTCCTGAAATGCGTAGCCGACGCTGATCGTGGCCGACGGGACGATCTTGTACGACAGGTCGAATCCGGTCGAATAGAGCGTCTCGCGCAGATTGGAGAAGCTCGTGGTCGCAGTGCCGCGGGTGCCGTTGTTCAGCTGATTGACGAAGAAATTGCCGAACGGATCGCCCGCCTGGTTGCTGCGGAAATATTCGAAGCTGAGCTCGTTCGGCGATTCGCGGCGCGAATTGGCATAGGCGGCGCGCACGTCGAGTCGAAGCTGGTCGGTCAGACGGAATTCACCGACAAGCTGGGTGTCGATCAGCTGGCGCTCGAACCACGCGGTGTCCTGTTGCTGGAGCGTGGCGGTGGTCGACGTCGTCGCGCGCGAGCCCTGGCCAAGCCGCGCCTGCTTCAGCGTGTCGCGGATATAGACCGTCGTCCAGCGCACCTTGTTGGGGCCGAAGTCATAGGTCAGCCCGATCAGGCCGTCGACGACCAACCGGTTATCGGTGATCACGCGCTGGAAATCGAGCTCGCGCGTCGACAGGTCGAGCGATGCCGCCGTCTGTTGCGTGGTGTCGCGCGTCCGCCACTTGTTGCTGTAGCCGAAGGTCGCGATGATGCCGAGCGTGTCGTCGCCGACATCCCATGATTTTCCGGCCTCAAGCGAGAGCGACCAGTTGGGCGGCAGCGCGCGGTTGCGCTGAACAATCGCGTTGCTGCCGGTAACGAGCTGCGCCGCGATCTCCTGCGTATTCACAGTGCCCTGGCTGATCCGCTGGCCGCTGGCGAGGAAATTGGCGAGCGCAGGCGGCGTGTCGCGCGCGCCATTGTCGAACCCGGTCCAGTCGCTCGAGCTGCCGAAATAGGTGTAGCCGAGCTGACCCGTCGTGACGCTGTTGCCACCGATGCTCGAACTGATGGTAAAGAACGGCTCCTTGGGTGCGGTCTTGGTCGTCAGGTTGATGACGCCGCCGCCATATTCGGCCGGGAAATTGACCGAGTAGCTCTTCTGGACAAGCGTCGAGCCGATGATGCTGGTCGGAAAGATGTCGAGCGGAACGACGCGGCGCAGCGGCTCGGGGCTGGGGAGCGGCGAGCCGTTGAGCAACGCCAGCGAATAGCGATCGCCAAGGCCACGGACATAGACGAAGCCGTTGCCGACGACGCTGAGGCCGGTCACGCGGGCAAGCGCACCGGCGATATCACCTTCGCCGGTCCGCGCGATGTCTGCGCTCGACAGGACCGAAAGCGCCTGCGTGCTCGACTTTACGATGTTGCCGCCCGACCGGCGCGCGGTGACGACGACTTCGGTCGCGCCGGGTACGGATACTTCGGGCGTCTCCTCCTGAGGCGCTGCTGTCTGATCGGCTGCCGGGTCCGCGGCTGCGTCCGCAGGTGCGGTCTGGTCGGCAGGAGCAGGCGGGGCGGGGGGCGGCACGGTCTGGGCGGGGGCCGGGGCTGGCGCCGCCTGCGCCCGGGCGACCGCCGGGGTCACCAGCGCCGAAGAAAACAGCAAAAGGCTCGCAAGCTCGAACGGCCTCGACATCATCAACCCCCTTAATCAAATCGGTCGGGGCGGGGCGTTGCCCCGTGGCGACGCCCCGCCCCCAAGTTTTCAGTCCCGCAATCAGAAGGTCGGGAGCGAGGTGCACATGCCGGTGTTGCTGCCGAGGTTCAGCGCGGTGCTGTTGCAGGTCCACTGGGTGTACCAGGTGTCGGCCGCATCGCGGACGGCACCGGCATAGGTGACGGCGTCGAAGAACTGCGGCTGACCGCCACGCCCGCCGGTGAGAGTCGGAATGCCCGAAGCGGCGTGAACGTTCGACGGATTGAATGCGGCCACGGCCGTTTCGGTCGCCCCGTTGATGAAGGTGTTGGTGAAGCTCGGCGTGTAGGTCGCGCTGTTGTTGTTCGCGCCGGGGCCGAAGATCGCCTGGACATCGGCATTGGTCACGCCGTTGATGCCGGTGAAGGGCGTCGCCCCGCACTGCATCTGCACCGACCGGAAGACGGGTGCGCCAAGCTCGTCGATCGCCGGATCCGCCGTTGCCGACGCCGTCTGCGCGCGGCTGATGCGCAGGCACGAGGGCGACTGGGTCGCGATCACGAAGCCGTTGAGCAACGAATAGTCCGTGCCGCCACGGAGCAATATCGCGGCATTTGCCGACGCATTGTTCACGCGGTGCAGGAAAGTGAAGTTGGAAACGATGACGTTCTGGCGCGGCGTGTTGCCGTCGACGCCATTGTCCGAATCGGCTTCGATGATCGAGTCTGTGCCGCGGCTTTCGGTGCCGGCGCGCTGGGCGACCAGTACGTACTGGAAATTGCCCTTTACACCCGTGTCCGTGTCGAGATTGTCGTCCTCGGCACCGACCGACACATAATAGCGCATGTTGACCCGACCGCCGAAGAACTCGGCCCCGTCGTCGGAGCTGTTGTACGACATGATGTGGTCGATGACGGTGCCGCTGCCCACGCCTTCGGTGGTGAGCGCCTGAAGCTCGCTATTGGCCGACAGCACGAAGCCCGAATAGCGGATCTGGACATAGCTCAGCCGACCGCTGCTTTCGGTGTTGTTGGCGCCGCCATAGACGGCGGGGTCGATCGCGCCTTCGGTCTGGCGCTCGCAGCCGGTGGTGCCCGGAACCGCAGCGGCGGCGGCGCAATCGGTAATCTGGGCGCGACCCATCAGCACGACGCCGCCCCATTGGCCGGTCGACGTTTCGGTATTCAGGCCCTGAACGTTATCACGGCTGGTGAAGATGATCGGCTGCGTCGGCGTGCCGACGGCCTGGATCGAGTTGCCGCGATTGACGGCGAGCCAGGACGTCCCGCTGCCGGCATAGAGGATGACGCCGGGCTCGATCGTCAGGACCACATTGGTGGTGCCGGTGGTGGTTGCGCCCTGGTCCGTACCGACGTCGACGCGGCCGTTCATCTGGTAGAGAACGCCGGGCAGGCGCGGCAGGGTGCTCGACCGCGAAACGACGCTCGGCAGGGTGCAGACGCGATAGGTTCCGGTTGGACCGGTGATGGTGCCACCCTCGGCCAGGCCGGGAGTCGCGGCGATGGTCGGGCAGCCTGCCGCCGGCGTTACCAGCGCAACCGTCGGAGTCGGCGTGGGCGTGGGTGCCGGGGTGGGGGCAGGCGTCACATTGTTGATCGTCACGTTGCCGCCGGTGCCGGGCGACGCGATGTCGTTGGCGCCGCAGCCGCTCAGCACAATCAGCGAGGAAGTCGCAATCAGCATGCGACGCACGTTCGAATTCGTCATTTCCCTGTCTCCAGCGTGTTTTCTGACCGACTGATGGTCGTTGCCACGACGATGCTTCCGCGAGTCGGATCGCCCCCTCGCGCCTTCGTCCGGGGCCGCTGTAGAAACGTCAGGTTACGCGCAGATTGGTTTTTGATGACAGTGGCGGGGCGGAGCGATGACAATTAAAAGACACTAACCATTCGGTCACCGACCGCTGCGACGGCTCGGCCTGACGCCCCAACGCCCCCTTTTCCGAGATAGGGCAAGGTTACGCCAGGCGCTCCAACCGTCAGACCCAGGGTCGTTCGCGAAACCATTTGGTCAGCACATATTTCGCGCCAGCCCGAACTTTCATGCCGTGATGGAGCGTCGCCGGATTGCCGCTGCCGTCGGGCCGCAGATTATTCCACATCAGAAGCTTGCCGGTCTCGGGTTTGACGATCTTGTCGATTTCCTTGAACCGCGTCGTGCCCCCGGCGTCCGGCGCGTTCAGATAGATCATCGCGGTCCAGGTCCGTTGGCCGCTGACACCGCAAAACCGCTCCCAGTCCACGCCGAGCGGATCGAAATAGTCGGTGTGCGCCTTGAACTCCTGGCCCACGCCATAGCGCTGACCCTGCAACGTCTCGCCATGACGCGGGTCGAGCCCCATGAGGCCGCTGATGCGCTGATTGATCGTCTGGGTCAGCGGTTCGTCGTCGCGGAAATCGCAGGTCTCGCTCGTGCGGAACAGCGCATCGCCATTGAAGTCCGACACGGTCGAAGGGCGCCGTTCGGCATCGATTCGCGCCACGAGCGCCTCGCATAGCGCCGCATCGATGAAATCGCGCTTGATGAACAGCGTGAGCGCCGGTGACGGCACCTTCTGTATGCCGGCCTGACCAGCAAGACGCGCGACGACCGGTTCGGCCGGATAGCCCGACCCGAAATGCGCGACGCCAACCGAATCGGCCGTGGAGTTCATGTCGGCAATCGTGCCAAAGCGCCGCGCGCGTCGCCAGAGGTTAAGCCCAGCCATGGCGGAAGATGGAATCCGCGCTGGTTCGTCACGAAAAATTCACATATTCGACGCCCATTCGTAACACGCCATCCCTAGCAGGGCGCTTGGCGGGAGTTTTGATTGCATGCGGCTTGAGATTGATGCGCGCGCGCGCAACCTGCTGCGGCTGGTTCCCCTCACACGCTTATATTCATCGCTGGAGCTTGCGCTGATGGGCGTGCTCGCCTGGCAGGCGGCACAGTTCGGCTGGGCGCTGGTCACCCCGGTCAATCCCGTCGGCGCGTGGCGATTGCCGGCGCCGGGCATGGGCAGTGCGGCGCGCGAGACATTGCGCAGCTTCGACCCCTTTTTCCGGCTGGATGCAGGTACGCCGACGGCGCAGGCCAATGTCGTGACGTCGCTGCAATTGACGCTGTTCGGCACGCGCATGGATTCGGCGACGGGGCGCGGCGGCGCGATCATCGCGGGGCCCGATGGCGAGCAGAAGAGCTATGCCGTCGGCGACGAAGTGGCGCCGGGCGCGACGCTGAGCAAAGTCGCATTCGACAATGTGACGATCGTGCGCGGCGGCAGGGAAGAGACGCTTTATATCGACCAGTCGGGGGCGGCCGCACCGGCCAGCGGCGGTGCTGTTGGCGCCCCCCCTGCCGCCGGCGAGGCCGATACCGCGCCTGCCGGACGTGGCACGCAGCCAAACCAGGCAGGCATCTCGCTCGCCCAGTTGCGGTCGGAAGTCGGCTTCATCCCGCGCATCGACGCCGGACGAGTCTCGGGACTGGTCGTCCGACCCCAGGGTTCGGGCGCGACATTCAGAAAAATCGGATTGAAGGAAGGGGACATCGTGACTCAGATCGGGGGGCGTCCGGTAACTGGTCCGGCCGATATCGAGGCGCTGTCGACGCAATTCGCGAGGGGCGGCAATATATCGATCACGGTCGAGCGCGGCGCCGACGTCCTTCCCCTCGTCATCACGGTGAGCGGCCAGTGAAGCCTTCGAAATTTCAGTTCGCGACGCTGGTCGCGCTGGCGCTGGCGTCTCCGCTCGTTGCGCAGACGACGCTGAACGTCCGCGATGCCGACATCCGCGCGTTCATCGGCGATGCCGCGAAAGTGACCGGGCGGACCTTCATCATCGACAGCCGGGTCCAGGGCAAGGTCACCGTGGTCACCGATCGCGCATTGTCCCGCTCCGAATATTTCGAGATTTTCCTTGCCACGTTGCGCGCCAACGGCCTTGTTGCCGTCCCGACGTCGAACGGCGCCTTCCGCATCCAGCCGATCGACGGTGCGTCGGCTCAGCCGAACCGCGTCGGCGGCAGCGCAACCGCGAACCGCAATGCTTATGTGACCGAGATCATCCGGCTGCGCGCGATCGATTCTACCAGCGCGCTCGACACCATCCGGCCGCTCGTCAGCCCGCAGGGATCGGTGAGCGCCAATCGTGCCGGAAATTCGATCGTCATCGTCGATTTCGCCGACAATGTACGCAGGATCCGTGAAGTCCTGGCGCGGATCGACACCGACAGCGCGTCGACGCGCATCGTCGCGCTGAAGAATGCCGGCGCACGCGAGATCGCGACGGCGCTGACCGCGTTGGTCGGTAACGGACAGGGGCAGGGCGGCGGTCAGGGCGTCTCGGTGGTCGCGGTGAACAGCTCGAACGCGGTTGCGCTGCGCGGTGACGCGTCGACCGTCGCCCGCCTTGCCGAAGTCGCCGCCGATCTCGATCGCCGCGCGTCGGCAGGGACCGAGATCAAGGTCGTGTTTCTCCAGAATGCCGATGCGGAACAGTTGCTGCCCGTGCTGCAGGAACTGGTCGGCCAACAACCGACCCAGCCCCCGCAGACGCCGCAGCTATCGCAGCAAAGCTCGGGTTTCGGGAATGGTGCGAACGCCGCCGGTTCGGCGAACGCGCGCAACATCGTTCCGCCGCAAGCACCGCCGCCATCGGGCGGGGGCGGCGTCAACCCGAATGCGCAGCCAGCGATCGTCGCCGATGGCGGTCGCACGGCTGCTGTCGTCACGCGCTTCACCGGCGCCAATGCCATCGTGATCGCCGGCCCCGCCGAAGTACAACGCCAATTGTCGGAAGTGATCCGGCAGCTCGATACGCGGCGCGAGCAGGTGCTGGTCGAGGCGATCGTGGCCGAAGTGTCGGACGCGACCGCCAACCGGCTGGGCGTCCAGCTCCTGCTCGGCAGCCTGAGCGGGAATCTGCCGATCGTCTCGTCGAGCTTTTCGAACACCGCACCCAATCTGCTGACGATTGCCGGTGCGGTTGCCGCGCGGCGGCTGAACACGACGACCACGACGATCAACGGTGCAACCGTGACGACGAGCACCAACAGCGCGCTGAGCGACCAGCTGGCCCAATCGGCGATCACCTCGATCCTGGGCGCGTCGGGCGGGCTCGGCGGCTTTGGCACAACGATCGGTCGCGACGGCGTGTTCGGCGGCATCATCAACGCGGTAAAGAGCGATTCGACGTCGAACCTGCTCCAGGCGCCCAATGTGACGACGCTCGACAATGTGCCCGCGCGCATCCTTGTCGTCCAGGAAATCCCGATCACCACCGGGCAGGCGCTCAGCCAGAATTTCGACAACGCCTTCCGCACCGTCCAGCGCGAGAATGTCGGCATTCAGCTCGAAGTGCGGCCGCAGGTGAATTCGAGCGGCACGATCAAGCTTTTCCTGCGCCAGCAGGTCAGTTCGGTCTCCGGGCCGGTGTCGAACGACAATAGCGATCTGATCCTCAACAAGCGCGAGGTCGAGACGACGATGACCGTCGATGACGGCCAGATCGCGATCATCGGCGGGCTGTTGTCGGACGAGGAGCGCAATACCATCGAGAAGATTCCGCTGCTCGGCGATATTCCGGCGCTCGGCCAGCTGTTCAGGTCCAAGGCGAAGCAACGCACCAAGACCAATCTGATGATCTTCATCCGCCCGACCATCCTGCGCACCGCCGAGGACAGCCGGCGCGTGACGGAGCAGCGCTATGGCTATCTCCGGTTACAGCAGGGCCTGCAGAACCCCGGCGTCGAGCCAAGCATCGACCAGCTGGTGCGCGACTATCTGGGGGCGGAGCCGCCGCTGCCGGCCGCACCCAAGCCGGGAAGCATCGAGGATCCGCGCATCGGCGTGCCGACCATGCCCGCCGCCGGCGCGCCGCTGAGCCGCAATCCAGGAGAGCGTCGATGACGATCGAACAGCGCATGTCGGGCGAGGCGGGGGTATCGGTGCTCGACCTTGAGACAGCCGCGATCGATGGTGCAGCGGCGGCGGAGGCGATGGTCGGCATCCCCTATGCCTTTGCGCGCAAGTTCGGCGTCGTGCTCGAACCCGGCGCGGCGGGGCATTTCTCGGTCGCGCTGCGCGAGGGCGCCGATCCCAAGGTGCTGCTCGAACTCCGCCGCCACCTCGCGCGGCCGTTCGATGTCACCTTCGCCAAGCCCGAGGACTTCGACCGCATGCTGTCCGATCGCTATGCGATGGACGGGCAGGCGGCGGCGGCGGCGGCGGGCTCGCTCGGGCTGGGTGACGAGCTCGACCTGCTCGCCGGCAATCTGCCGACCGCAGAGGATCTGCTCGATACCGCCGACGACGCGCCGGCGATCCGCCTGATCAACGGCATCATCGCCGACGCGGCCCGCAACGGCGTGTCGGACATCCATATCGAACCTTATGAAACCGGCCTTGTGGTGCGGATGCGGATCGACGGCGTGCTGCGCGAAACGCTGCGCATGCCGCCGCACGTCGCGCCGGTCGTCGTCAGCCGCATCAAGGTGATGGCACGGCTCGACATCGCAGAGCGACGGGTGCCGCAGGACGGTCGCATGGGGCTGTCGCTGGGCGGCAAGCTGCTCGACGTTCGCGTTTCGACCCTGCCGAGCCGCGCGGGCGAGCGCGTGGTGCTGCGTATCCTCGACAAGGAAAATGCCGGCATCAATCTCGACGTGCTGGGCATGAGCCCTGCGATCAACACGATGCTGCGCGGGGCGATTTCGGAACCTAACGGCATCGTGCTGGTGACGGGGCCGACCGGCAGCGGCAAGACGACGACGCTTTACGCGGCCCTCCGCCTGCTCAACGACGGCACGCGCAATATCCTGACGGTCGAGGATCCGGTCGAATATGCGGTCGACGGTGTCGGCCAGACCCAGGTGAATCCCAAGGTCGGGCTTACTTTCGCGGCCGGGCTGCGCGCTATTCTGCGCCAGGATCCCGATGTGGTGATGGTCGGCGAAATTCGCGACCGCGAAACGGCGGAGATTGCGGTGCAGGCTTCGCTGACCGGGCACCTCGTGCTCTCGACTGTCCACACCAATGATGCGGTCGGCGCGATCACCCGGATGCGCGACATGAAGGTCGAGCCCTTCCTGCTGGCATCCACGCTGCGCGGCGTGATCGCGCAAAGACTCGTGCGACGGCTATGCGAACATTGCCGCCGCCCCGTCCAGGCGCAGGGATCGGTGTCGGCGCTGCTCGGCTTCGATCCCGGCGCGATCGTGTTCGAGCCGGTTGGATGCGACCAGTGCGGCGGGACCGGGTTCAAGGGGCGGATCGGCGTGTTCGAGGCGATCAGGATCGACGAGACGATCCGCCGCCTGATCAACGATGGCGGCGACGAAGCGATCATCGCGCGCCATGCCTTCATCAACGCCCCCAATCTTGGTTCCGCCGCGCGTCAGATGGTGCGTGACGGGCTGACGACTCCCGAAGAAGCGGTTCGCGTCTCGCGCAGCGACATGGCCGAGGTCTGATCCGCGCGATGGCCGACTTCGATTACATCGCGATCGACACCGGCGGCCGCGAGAAACGCGGCGCGGTGAAGGCGGACACGATCGAGCATGCGCAGGCGGTGCTCGATTCGCGCAAGCTCTATGTCGTGCGAATCGACCCTGCGAGCGCCGCCGACAAGCCGACTTCGACGCCGTCGATCCTCGAACAGCTCGGCCGCAAGCCGCGGATGTCGACCAAGCACCTGACCCTTTTCACGCGGCAACTGGCGACGCTCAACCGCGTAAGCCCGCTCGAGGAATCG
>PKED01000206.1 GCA_002863155.1 Sphingomonadaceae bacterium
GATCGTCGTCGGCACGGTGGCCTCGCCCGCCGCGCGCGCTGCGCGGACATCGGCCATCCGGGCAACCAAGGCGGCATTGTCGGGATCGACGCTCAGCGCATAGCGGCCGTTCGATTCGGTATATTCGTGCGCGCAATAGACGCTCGTCGCATCGGGCAGCGCGGCATAGCGCTGCATGTTGGCGAACATCTGCGCCGCCGTCCCTTCGAATAGCCGGCCGCAGCCCATTGCGAACAATGTGTCGCCGACAAAGATCAGGTCTGCGTCGGCGAAGTGGAAGCTGATATGCCCGGCGGTATGCGCCGGAGTCTCCAGCACCCGCGCCGCATGCGCGCCGAGCGTCACCAGATCGCCCTCCGCCACCAGCCGGTCGGCGGTCGGGATGCGCGCCGCCTCGGCGGCGGGCGCGATAACGGTGGCGCCGTGCGCCGCCTTCAACGCGGCGTTGCCGCCGGTGTGGTCGGGATGCCAGTGCGTGTTCCAGATCGCGGTGAGCCGCCATCCGCGCGCGGCAAGCACGGCGTCGACCGGCTCGGCCTGGGCGGGATCGACGACCATCGTCTCGCCCGACGCATCGTCATGCACCAGCCAGATGTAATTGTCGGTCAGCGCGGGGATGCCAACGACGTCGAGCGCCATCACCAATGGCCCGTGTTCGGCATCGACGCCCAAGGTTCCTGCGGCGGCAGATGGCCTTCCTGCAGCAGCTCGATCGAAATGTTGTCGGGGGTGCGCACAAACGCCATGTGCCCGTCGCGCGGCGGTCGGTTGATCGTGTAGCCGGCATCCATCAGCCGCTGGCAGGTGTCGTAGATATTGTCGACACGATAGGCGAGATGGCCGAAATTGCGGCCTTCGCCATAGACCTCGGGGGTGCCGTCGACCGGCGGCCAGTTATAGGTGAGCTCCACCTGCGCCTGCTCGTCGCCGGGTGCGGCAAGGAAGATCAGCGTGAAGCGGCCCTGCTCGCTGTCGAAGCGGCGCTGCTCCTTCAGGCCGAGCAGATCGAAGAACCGGACCGTGGCGTCCGGATCGCTGACGCGGATCATGGTGTGCAGATACTTCATCGCGATGCTCCTGCTCAGGGGACGTTAGCGAGATAGGATGGGGGCGAGATAGGGCGGCACGCCGCGAAGCGCCAGCCGTCACTTTGCGGGCGCATCCTCGAACTGCTTGAGCGCCGCGCGCGCCTGGGCTGCCGCCTCGCTGTCGGGCCTGAGGCGGATCGCTTCGTTCCACGCGCCTTTCGCCCCCTCGGCGTCGCCGCTCATCGCCGCGACATTGCCGATTTCGAGCAGCACCGACGGGTCGTCGGGCGCCAGTTCATAGGCGCGGGCGATTTCGGTGCGCGCGCGCGCCATGTCCTTGGTCCGGCGCGCAAGCGTGGCCGAAGCGAGCCAGACGAGCGGATCGGCGGCGGCGAGTTGCTGGGCACGGTCGAGATCGGCGCGGGCGCCGTCCAGATCGCCGAGCAGCACCAGCGCACGCGCGCGGTCGAAGCTGGCTTCGCCGCGTTGCAGCCCGACCAGCGTGCCGGCTGCGAGCGCGGCGTCGAGCGCGCTGCGTGCCCGCGCCGCATCGCCCTGGGCGAGCCGGGCATTGCCGGCCTGCGCCCAATAATGCGCGGCGCGCGAATCATGCGCGACTTCGGCTTCGTTCGCGGCCGCCGTGAATTCTTCGGCCGCCGCCGCCCAGCGCCGCTGGTTCGCGTGGGCGATGCCCAGGCATTGCCGCGCGAAATAGCCGCCGCCGTCGATCCGCCACCGGGTCGCATCGGCTTCCCCGGCCTTGGGGTCACTGGTCGCGAGGTCGACGCACTGGTCGTATCGCGCCTCGGTCTGGGTCGACGGACGCACCGGCGGCGTCGGGCCGATCGTCTGGCCTGCAAGCAGGGCAAGTAACATCGTCATCCGAGCAGCTCCTCGATCGCGCGCAGCATGATCGCAATGTCGCGGTCGCGCGACAGGCGGTGATCGCCATCTTTGAGCAGGATCGTCTGCACATCGGCTGAACGCAGCAGCTCGGCCAGCCGGACGCTGCGCAGATAGGGGACATCGGGATCGAGCATGCCGTGGATCAGCCGGACCGGCACGTCGACCGCGATCGTGCCCGCCATCAGGCGGTTGGCCTCGCCCGAGCTCCAGAAGGCGCGGGTATAAGTGGTCGGCGCCGGGCCGTAGCGATTGGGCCGCTCGAGCCGGCCCTGCGACAGGATCGCCATCTTTTCGTCGGTGGTGAAGCCCCAGTCGGTGAAGTCGGGCGCCGCCGCGATACCGATCAGCGCGGCCACGCGTTCAGACCGGGCGATCGCGGCGAGCAGCATCAGCCACCCGCCCATCGACGAGCCGACCAGCACCACCGGCCCTGCCACCATGTCGATCATCGCCAGCACATCGTCGCGCCAGTCGGCGAGCCGCTGGTCCTCGAACGCGCCCGCGCTCTCGCCGCAGCCGCCATAGTCGAAGCGGAGGAAAGCGCGGCCCTGCGCCTGCGCCCAGCCTTCGATCGCGAGTGCCTTGGCCCCGCTCATGTCGCTGGCATAGCCCGGCAGGAACAGGATCGTCGGGCCGCGCCCGAGGATGTGGCGATGGGCGGGGGTGGGGCGGGGGGAGTCGGTCATGCCCCGCTCCATAGGCCCGCGCCGCCGCCGATAGAAGCGCTGTGGTCAAGGCGCGGCGAGGAATTCGTCGACGGCTTTCGCAAAGGCCGCCGGCTGGTCGAGCATGATGAAGTGCCAGCTGTCGGCGATCGGCACCAGCGTCGCCGATGATCCGGCATAGCCCGATTCCCAAAGCGTCTTGGCCTGCGGCCCGGCGCCGGTTGCGTAGAGCACGGTGAAGGGCTTGGCCTTCAGCTTGCCAAGCTCGGGGCGGAGATCGGTGGTCATCACTTCGTACAGCGCCTGGCCGGTCGCGGCGGGTGCGGCCTTCGCGCTCCAGTTCGCGACCTCGATCCGTCCCTCGGGGCTGATCGACCAGATGCCGCCCGGATCGGTGGTGACGGGGACGGTGGTCGGCGGCGTCGCGATGATCTTCGCGCGCGCTTGTTCGGCAAAGGGCCGGGCGCTCTCGACGGTTGCGGTGGGCCCGTAGAGCAGGCTGAAGAACGGCAGCGCGTCGACCACCATTACCCGGCCGGTCGCCGCCGGATAGCGCGTGCCCATCATCATCGCGAGCAGCCCGCCCATCGAATGGCCGATGATCGCCGGTTTTTCGATCCCCTTGGCGGCGATATAGCGGTCGAGGTCGGCGGCGACGCCCTCCAGCACGCCCGGCTTGGCATTGTCGCCGGGCGCGTCGCCGCCGAAGCCATTGACCTGGACCAGATACACGCGGTGCTTTTTCGCGAGTTCAGGCGCGATCCCGTCCCACACCGCACGCGGGGAAGCGAGGCCGGGGATCAGGATCACCGCCGAACCCCTGCTGCCGAGCGTGGTGACCGAAATATGCGCCAGCCGTTCTTCCGTGGGCACGGCCTGGCAAGGGGCGGCCTCCGGGCGCAGCAACGCAAGCGGCGCCAGCACGGCGACAGCGAAGTTCAGGGCAAACCGGTTCATATCAAGGCTCCTTGGAGGGGCTGACGAAAATCTCCTCGATCGCACGCTCGAACAGTTCGGCGATCCTGAAGGCGAGCGGGAGCGACGGGTCATAGCGCCCGGTCTCGATGGCGTTGACGCTCTGGCGCGACACGTCGAGCCGGTCGGCAAGGTCGCCCTGGCTCCATCCACGCGCGGCGCGCAGCTCGCGCAGGTGATTCCTCACGCCGCACGCGGCGGCAGGAAATGGTTGACGCAGCTGCCAACGCCAAGGCCGCCGAACCACAACACCGCAACGTAGAAGGATTCGACATGCCCGACGACCTCAAAGCTTTCCATGAAACCCCAGATCGTCGCGATGCTCAGCGCGAAGCCGGTCGCGACAAGCGTCTTCCGCACTTCGAGCATGCGGACATATTCGTCGCTCTCCTCAATCAAATAGCGCGCGATCGCTGCGAACATGCCGACAATCGGCAGTGCGGGCAGCATCGCCACGAACACGCCGGGCGCGCCCGCGACGAGGTGATGGTTGAAGGCATAGATCGCTGCGAACAGGGTCGCGGCATAGACCGCGCTGAGCGCCAGCACGGTACGATTGTAGCGCCTGATCGCGCGTTTTGCAGACATCACCAGCTCCCTTCGACTCTGTGAAGGAAGCTTTACAGTAAAGGTCGCTTGTCAGTCAAGCGACCTGGACATTATATACTTGACAAAGCAGTCGTGATGCGGGCATATAATCCGCATGACGAACCTTACCGCTCCCCGCTTCACCGACGCCGACGCAGCCCGCGAGCATCTTGAAGGGCTGCACTGGCCAAACGGTCCAGTTTGCCCCCACTGCGGCTCGGCCAAAGCCACGCGCTTGCCGGATCAGCGCGGGCGCCGGTCAAAAGCGAATCCTGAAGGCGCGGTGCGCAAGGGCCTGGTTCAGTGCAATGATTGCCGTAAGCAGTTCACCGTCACGGTCGGCACGGTGTTTGCTGATAGCAAGGTGCCATTGAACAAGTGGCTGCTCGCGACGCACCTTATCGTGTCGAGCAAGAAAGGTATCAGCGCGCACCAGCTCCACCGCATGCTCGGCGTCACCTATAAGACCGCTTGGTTCATGGCGCATCGCATCCGCGAAGCCATGATCCCCGACGATACCACGCCGATGGGTGGCGGAGGCGGCGTTGTCGAGGTTGACGAGACCTTCATTGGCCGCACCCCCGGCAACAGCCGCATGGCAATTCGCAACATGAACAAGGTCGTGTCGCTGGTCGATCGCGTGACCGGGCGCGCCGCCTCGGTTGTCGTGTTTGACACACTTAGCCATCGCTCAATCGGCCCGATCCTCGCGCAGCACATGGCCGATGACGCCAAGCTGATGACGGACGGCGCGCAGTTCTACAAAGTTCTAGGACCGCGCTACGCAAGCCACGATTACGTCGATCACGCGCGCGGCGAATATGTCCGCAAGGGCGACGCCTCAATCCATACCAACACGATCGAAGGCTTCTTCGGTATCTTCAAGCGCGGCATGCGCGGTGTGTATCAGCACTGCGGTTCGCAGCACTTGCAGCGCTACCTTCGCGAGTTCGATTTTCGCTACACCAACCGCATTGCATGCGGCGTGAATGACGAGCAGCGCGCCAATCTGGCGCTGCGTGGCATTGCGGGCAAGCGCCTCACCTATCGGCGGACTGCTAGCCTCGCAGCCTAAGCACCCGCCATTGGGCAGGAAACGCAAGTTCAAAGGCGGGGCCTATGGCACCCGCTGGACGAAGAAGCCCTAGCGCGCCTCTTTGCCGTGCGCGCTGATAGGCCGTCCCCGCCGCCGCGACTCGGTTGACTCTTGCGGCGGGACATGCGGCTTTGGGGGCGTGCGAAGCATTCTGCGGAGCACATCGTCTTCATTTTGGCCTGTGTAGGTCATGCCAAGAGTATACAATGAAACCTTCGGCTTTCAAGAAGTCACTCCGCCTTCTGGCGCAAGCCAAAGACAGCTTACCCAATCTGGCAAAGCTTCAGAATGAGCTGATTCCTGAGAACTACGAACGCGCATGGTATGAGTTTTTGTGCATCATCAATTCAATCCCGGAAACTTTGAAGACCGGGAGTCGTGAAGAGCCGAAATCGCGACAGTGGTATGCGAGCAAAGAGCAAATCATCTTGAAGGACCCTATGCTTAAATATCTGCGTCATGCAAGGGCGGTTGGATATCACAGCGACATCCAATTATTAAGAATTATGACCCCTTTTGGCCCTGGAAAAGAATCAGTATATGATATCAACGGAATGGCAAGCAGTGGAATATTAAACGATATCACTGTACCGAAGCATATAAATCAGTTTCGAGTCTGGTATGAAGCATTGCCAGTCACGACACTTGAAAAGGATGTAATTAAACCGCCGACAACCCACCTGGGCTTTCAGCTATTTGATAAATCGCCGTTGGGGCTGGCCCAGAGGTCTATTGCATTTTATCGGACGATGGTTGCAGAGGCGGAGGCTTACGTCGCGTAAGCTTCCGCTTGCATTGCGTAGAATATGTCAGCTGCAAGCTCTCGCAGATTGCAGCCGAAATGGGCATGTTTAAGCTGATACTCTCCTGCCTCCTTCATCTCCTCTGTCACCTCGATCAAAAATACCGGCCTGTCACGCTCGGCGTTGGCATCAGTTTCAGGTCGCTTTGTCAAGTATATAATGTCCAGCGACCTTTCCATCCAGCCGAACAGGCCCGGTCAGATGATGTATTCGACCGATTTCATCTGCGTAGTCGCCGCGCGTTTCGCGGCGCGTTTGGCGACGAGCTTGGCGTGCAGCCGCTCGATCGTGCGGCTGCCGGTGGTCTGGAACGCGAAGGGCAGCAGGCCGTGGATGCAGGCGCCGATGCCCCCGGCGATCATCGCCACGCCGAAGCCGACCGCGACGCCGAAATGCTCGGTATAGCTTTCGCCGACCGAAGCGGGGTGGTCGAGGAACAGGCGGCGGATCATGGCGGCGTCTCGCGGGCTAGAGGGTGGTGTCGATCCTAACGGCTTCGGCGCGCGCCGCCAGTGCCGCGACCATGTCGGCGGCGAGCAGGCTGAGCGTGTCGTCGCGCGCGCCCATCACGACGATGCGGTCGCCGGGCCGCGCTTCGGCGATCAGCGCGGCAGCGGCATCGGCGCGGTCGGCGACGTGGCGCGCCGATGCACCGCGGGCGACCAGATCGGCGACGATATCGGCGCTGGTCACCTCGCGCGTCACGGTGCCGCCCTGATAGACCGGATCGGGCAGGATCAGCCGATCTTCGGCGGCCAGCCGCGCGGCAAGGCTGTCGACCAGCTCGCGGCGCATCACCTTCAGCGGGCCGTATCCGTGCGGCTGGAACAGGACAAGCAGCCGGCCGGGAAAGGCGTGGAGCGTATCGAGCGTGGCGGCGATCTTATCGGGATTGTGGCCGAAATCGTCGATCACCGCGACGCCGCCGCCCGTGCCGACCAGATCGAAGCGGCGCTTCAACCCCTTGAACCCGCCGATCGCCTCGACCGCATCGGCAAGCTTGACGCCCGCTGCGCGCACTGCCCCGATCGCCGCCAGCGCGTTGGCGACATTGTGGCGCCCGGGCACCTGCAAAGCGACGCGGACCGGCGCCGCGCCGCGCTCGCTCAGGTCGAATGACACCGCGAAGGGCGCTTCGGCGATATTGCTCGCGGTGAGATCGGCGGGCCCCTCGACGGCGACCGTCAGCCGCCGCGCGGCGGGCAGCGCCTGCGCCAGCACTGCGGCTTCCGCATCGGCGACGTTGATCACCGCGGTGTCGGCATGCGCGATGAAGGCACCGAACAGCGCGCGCAGTTCCTCAAGCGACTTGTGGTCGAGGGTGACATTGTTGAGCACCGCAACCGTCGGCCGATACAGCGCGATCGAGCCGTCGCTTTCATCGACCTCGCTGACGAACAGGTCGCCTTCCCCGACGAGCGCGCTGGCGAAGGGGGTTTCGGGGCGGGCGAAATTCTTCATCACCGCGCCGTTCATGACCGTCGGTTCGCGGTCGAGGCTGTGGAGGATCCAGCCAATCATGCCGGTCACGGTCGATTTGCCGCTGGTGCCGGCAACACCGATCGAGAGCGGCGCCCGGTTGAACAGCTCGCTCAGCAGCTCGGCCCGGCTCAGACGCTGCGCGCCGACACGATCGGCGGCGACGATATCGGCGACGCTCGGCTCGATCGCGGCGGAGGCGATGACGATCTGGTCGGGCGATGTCACGCCGCTGCCGTCCTGCGGGTGCAGCGCGATCCCGAGCGCTGCCAATGCGGCGAACTTGGCGGGGACGCGGCCCTGGTCGAGCGCCCGGTCTGATCCGGCGACGCGCGCGCCCTGCCCCGCCAGGATCATCGCCAGCGGCATCATCCCCGATCCGCCGATGCCAATGAAGAAGTAGGATTTGCTAGACGCCATGCCCCGGCGCTATCGCGATTATCGGCAACAGGAGCAAGTATGCGGATTGGCCCGGCATGCGGATTGGCATAGTCGCCCCGGCGCGACCGATCGATGAGAGCGTAGCGGTGCGGCTGAAGGCGGTCGCGGCCGACTTTCCCGGCGTCGAGCTGGTCGTGTCGCCGCAATGCTTCCTGAGCGAGGGCCATTTCGCCGGGCCCGATGCGATGCGCGCCGAAGCGTTCATCGCGATGGCGAACGACCCCAGCATCTCGGCGATCTGGTGCGCGCGCGGCGGCTATGGATCAAACCGCATCCTGGCGATGCTTGCCGACCGGCTTGGCCCGGCGGCGTCGGCGAAGACCTATCTCGGCTATTCCGATTTCGGGTTCGTGCTCGGGGCGCTCTATGCCCGGCGGCTCGGGCGGCAGGTCCATGCGCCGATGCCCGGCGATCTGGCGCGCGCGGGCGGCGAAGCAGCGGTGCGGCGGACACTCGGCTGGCTGACCGGCGACCGCAGCGGCGTCGAGCCGGGCCTCGGCTCGCGCCCGGCTGCGGCCTTCAATCTCTCAATCCTGACGGCGCTGGCCGGCACGCCGTGGTTGCCCGATCTGGCCGACCATGTGCTGATCGTCGAGGAAGTGTCGGAGCCGCTCTACCGCGTCGACCGGATGCTGTTCGAACTCGCGCACGCCACGCAGTTGAAGGGGCTGGCGGGCGTCCGGCTGGGGCGGGTGAGCGACGTCCAGCCCAATGATCCGCCCTGGGGTGAGAGCCTGTCGGTGATGCTGCCGCGTTGGTGCGGCGAACTCGGCGTGCCGTTTCTGGGTGCGGCCGATATCGGGCACGACATCGGCAACAAGATCGTGCCGTTCGGGCTCGGCTGACGGCGAAGTTTCAGCGCAGCGCGGCGGCGACGCGGGCGCGCAGCAGCGGCAGGATGTCCGCTTCGAACCACGGATTGCGCCGCATCCAGCCAGTGCTGCGCCAGCTGGGATGGGGCAGCGACAGGATCGCGTCGTCCGCATCGCCTTGATCGCGGACGCGCTCGGTAAGCGACGTCGCGGCCGCGCGAGCATAGGCGCCCTGGGCATAGAGCCCGACCAGCAAAGTCAGCCGGATATCGGGCAGCGCGCCGAGTAGCCGCGCGTGCCAGGTCGGTGCGCATTCGGGGCGCGGCGGCGCATCGCCCGCGCCCGCGACCTTGCCGGGATAGCAGAATCCCATCGGCATCAGCGCGACCCGGCCCGGATCGTAAAAGGTCGCGGCGTCGATGCCGGTCCATTCGCGCAGCCGATCGCCGCTCGGGTCGTCCCACGCTACGCCCGAGGCATGCACCGCCGTACCCGGCGCTTGGCCGATGATCAGCAGGCGCGCGCCGCCGCCCGCTTGCACGATCGGTCGCGGTCCGAGCGGAAGGTGCGCCGCGCAAAGCGCACAGGCGCGAATCTCGCGGAGCAGCGCGGGCAGGGCGGGATCGGCGGTCATGCGGCGGTGATCATCCGCGCGCGGCCCGACCGCAACCGTTCCGGCACGATCGGCGGGACAAGTCGAACGGGGCGAATGACGACCGGCAATGCGGGCCAAACCGGAAGAAAATGGTGCTGCCGGTGAGGATTGAACTCACGACCTCAGCCTTACCAAGGATGCGCTCTACCACTGAGCTACGGCAGCATTGTTCGCCGCCTGTCGGGCGGGAAGGCGCCTATGGTCAGAGCGCGGCGCTCTTGTCAAGCTGTCGTGCGGCGGCTTAGGCAGGCGGGCATGGCCGACTGCCGATCACCGAACCAGCAGGATCGGGCCGAACGGCTCGCCGCCGCGCTGCGCGACAATCTGAAGAAGCGCAAGGCGCGCGCGCGGGGCAAGGGCACGGTCGCAACCCCCGATGCCACGCCCGGCGACGCCTAGCCGCCCATCACGAAGGCGTTGAGCTTGTTGCCGTCGGGGTCGCGGAAATAGCCTGCAAAGAAACTGCCATCGCCGCGTTCGCCGACCGGCCCTTCGCAGGTGCCGCCATTGGCCAGTGCAATGTCGTAGAGCCGCTGCACCTGCGCGCGGTCCTTCGCCTCGAGCGCGACCATCACCCCGTTGCCGACGCTGGCCGGATTGCCGTCGAACGGCTTGGTCAGGCCGATGCCCGGTGCGCCGCCCGGCGCGCCCCAGGCAATGAAGCTGTCGAATTCCATCATCCGCCCGACACCGAGTTCGGCGGCGATCGCATCATAGAAACGCGCGCCGCGCGCCAGATCATTGGTACCGAGCGTAACATAGCCGATCATCGCATCTCTCCCCGAATTGGCGTGCGGAACATACAAGGAACAAAGCTCGCGAGTCAATCGCTCAGCGCGGTCGGTGCTCGGTGCCCATGCCGACGGTGATGAACAGCGCCGTCGCTTCGCCGTGGATGTCGGCGGTGTGCCACGCGCCCGGCGGGTTGATCGCATAGTCGCCGGGGCCGATCGTCACGACGCTGCGGCCGCCATCGGCCAGTTCCTGATGCAGCGTCATCTCGCCGCTCAGGCAGATCACCACTTCATCGCCCGCCGGGTGCATCTCCCACGAGGTCCAGCTCTCGGTGAAGCGCGACATCGTGACCAGCCGCCCTTCAGCACCATCGGCGGCGGTGCGATCGCTGTAATCGGCATACCAAGCCATGCCGGTGAAATCGGGCTGAACCTCGGCGCGCGCGCCAAGGCCGAGATGGAGGGGCGTCGTGAGCAATGACGGCATCGTTACCTCCCGAAAGTCAGATCGGCGCGCATTTCGCCTCGAGCCATGCGAGATCGTCGCCCGCCATCTGCGGCCCGAGCACTGCCAGCACCTTGGCGTGATAAGCGTCGAGCCACGCGCGTTCGGCGCCCGTCAGCAGCGCGGGGTCGATCAGGCTGCGTTCGATCGGGCAAAAGGTCAGCGTCTCGAACCCCAGCATCGTGCCGCCTTCGCAGGCGCGTTCCTCGACCAGGATCAGATTCTCGATCCGGATGCCATAGTCGCCCGCCTTGTAGTAACCGGGCTCGTTCGAGATGATCATGCCCGGGCGGAGCGGTTCGGACGGGCCGCCGCCGGGATAATTGGGCATCGCGATCCGCTGCGGCCCTTCGTGCACCGCGAGATAGGCGCCGACGCCGTGGCCGGTGCCGTGCGCGTAATCGAGCCCGATTTCCCACAGCGGCCGCCGCGCGAAGGCATCGAGCTGGCCGCCATTGGTGCCCGCGGGAAAGATCGCGGTCGCGAGCGCGATATGCCCCTTCAGCACGCGGGTGAAGCGGTCGCGCATCTCTGCGCTCGGCGTACCGATCGGCAGCACGCGCGTCACGTCGGTCGTGCCGTCGAGATACTGGCCGCCCGAATCGACCAGATAGAGCTGGCCGGGTTCGAGCCGCGCGTTCGATTCGGCATCGACGCGGTAATGCGGGCTGGCGCCGTGTGCGCCGGTCGCCGAAATCGTGTCGAAGCTGGTGTCGAGCAGCACGCCGGTTTCCTCGCGGAACGCCTGCAGCCGCGCGACGCAGTCGAGCTCGGTCAGCACGCCCTTGGGCGCTTCGGCCTCGACCCAGCGCAGGAAGCGGGCGAGCGCGGCGCCGTCGCGCGCCGAAGCGGCGCGGTGACCGGCGATCTCGACCGGGTTCTTGGTCGCCTTCGCCAGCACGACCGGATCGCGAAGCGACAGCACGGTCGCGCCGCCACCTTCGAGCGCATCGAAGATCGCGGCGACCGCGCGTTCGGGATCGGCGGCGACCCGCTTGCCGCGATAGCCGCCGAGCGCCGAGGCAAAGGCTGCTCGATCGTGGAGCCGCACTGCGTTGCCCAGATGCTGGCGCACGGCATCGTTCAGCTTGTCGGGGGCGACGAACAGGTCGACGGTGCCGTCGGCGGCGACGATCGCATAGGCGAGCGCGACCGGGGTATGCGCCACGTCGCGGCCGCGGATGTTGAGCAGCCACGCGATCGAGTCGAGCGCGGTCAGCACCACCGCATCGGCGCGGCGATCGGCAAGCCATTCGCCGACCTGCGTCCGCTTCTCTGCCGAGGATTGCCCGGCGCGCGCATCGTCCTGGACGCTCAGCACTTCGGGTGACGGCGCGGGGCGATCGGGCCAGACGGCGTCGATCGGGTTGGTGTCGACCGCGACCAGCGTCGCGCCGCGTTCGGCAAGCGCCGCGCGCGCTTCGTTCACCCAGGCGCGGGTGTGCAGCCAGGGGTCGTATCCGATCCGCCCCCCCGCCGGGGCATTGGCGCCCAGCCATGTAGCGACGCTGGTCGCGGGCACCGCAACGAACTGCCAGTCATCGGCCGATACCTGCTGGCGCACCTGCAGCGTGTAGCGCCCGTCGGTGAAGATCGCCGCGTCGGCGGGCAGCACCACCGCTGTCCCCGCCGATCCCTGAAACCCCGTCAGCCACGCCAGCCGTTGCGCATAATCGCCGACATATTCGCTCATATGCTCATCGGTCAGCGGCACGACGAAACCGTCGAGCGCGGTGCGGGCGAGCTGCTCGCGCAGCGCGGCGAGGCGGGCGTGGTGGGTGGACATCGACACAACTCCGGCAAGGCAAGGGGTGGGTTGCCCGGCTTATGCCACCTCGTCCCCCGCCGCGACAGACCCCCCGGCGCCCGCCGGGGTCACTTCGCCAGGTCGGGCGCCTTCTGCCCCGCGTACCAGGCAAGCCAGCGCTCCATCCGGTCCTTCAGGAAGCTGGGGCGACGCAGCCCGTGATGCTCGCCGGGATAGATGATCAGCCCGCTCTTCACCCCCAGGCTCGACAGCGCCTGATACATCTGCTCCGAATTGAGCAGCGGCACGTTGAAATCCTTGTCGCCGGCCATGAACAAGGTCGGCGTCTTGATCCGGTCGGCGTGGTAGAAGGGGTAGGAGCTGCGCAGCCAGACGTCCATATGCTCCCAGGGGCGGCCGAGCTCGACCTCGTAATCGCGGATATACTGGTCGGTGCCATAGCCTGCGAGGACATTGGCGATGCTCGCGCCCGACACCGCCGCCTTGAAGCGGGTGTCGCTGGCGATCAGATAGTTGGTGAGCATCCCGCCATAGGACCAGCCGCCGACATAGAGCCGGTCGGGATCGGCAACCCCCTTTGCGACCGCATCGTCGACGCCGGCGAGCGCGTCGGGCACCGCCGGGCCGCCCCAATCGGCGTAGAGCGCCTTGGCAAAGGCCTCGCCCCGGCCGGTGCTGCCGCGCGGGTTGGTCGAGACGACGGCATAGCCTTGGCCGGCAAAGATCTGCCAGACGATGTTGAACCCGGCGTCGAACTGCGCCTGCGGGCCGCCATGGTTGTAGAGGATCGTTGGCAACCGCTTGGCCGGTTTTCCGGGCGGCGTGACGAGGAAGCCGTGCACGTCGGTGCCGTCCTTCGACTGGAAGCGCGTCGGCGCAACCGGGGCGATCGCGACCGTCTTCAGCCAGGCATCATTCTGGTGGCTCAGCTGGCGCAGGCTGCCTTTTGCGTCGATCACATGCACTTCGGTCGGGTGGGCAGGGTCCGACATCAGCAGCGCCAGCGCCCCGTTCGGCCCGGCGACAGGCGACGAAAAGGCGCGCATGCCGCCCGCGATATCGCGGACCGCGCCGCCGGTGCTGGCGACTTCGCCCAGCCGAACGGCGCCGTCATCCTCTATCAGGAAACGGATCGTCCTGCCGTCGGCGGTCCACACCGGGTCGCTGACATTGCGATCGAGCGCGGCGGTCAGGACGCGCGCCGCGCCGCCGCTTGCCGGGACGACCGCCAGCGTGCGCACGCCATAACCGATCAGCGCGACCGGCCCGCCCTGCACATAGGCGACCGTCTTGCCATCGGGCGACCAGGCGGGATAGCTCCCCGATCCGCGGCCATTGTCGTCGCCGGGGAACGCCGTCAGTGCGCGCGGCGCGAGCGGCTTGTCGCCTACGGTCGCCAGGAACAGATTGGTGTCATAGTTGCGATCGGGATCGGGCGTGCGGTTCGATACGAAAACGATCGATTTGCCGTCGGGGGACCAGGCGGGCAGGTCCTCATCGAAATCGCCCGTTGCCAGCCGCCGCGCGGTGCGGCTCGCAAGGTCGTACAGCCAGATGCGGCTGCGCTGCTTGCCCAGATAGCCGTCGCTGTCGGCCTTGAACTGGAACCGGTCGATGACGATCGGGCGGGGCTTCTTGTCGCCGGGTTTGGCCACAGACGCCGCAGCGTCGGCCGGCTTGTCGCCCTCGGGTTTCGTCGGCTTGTCTTCGGGCTCGGGATCGGTGATGACGAGCGCGAGCGTGCGCGCGTCGGGCGCCCAGACGATGTCGCTCACCGATCCCTTGATACCCGGCAGCTTCATCGCCTCGCCGCCCGCCCGGTCGAGCAGCCAGAGCGCCGAATCGCCCTTGTCGTCGCCGCGCGACGAGGTGAAGGCAAGCCATTGGCCGTCGGGGCTGAAGCGCGGGTTGGCCTCGTTTTCACCCTTGCGGCTGGTGATCTGCACGGTGCGGCTGCCGTCCCAGCGCGTCATCCACAAATGGCTTTCCTGCTTGTCGGCGGCGATGTCGGTCGACTGGACGGCATAGGCGACCCACAGGCCCGCAGGATCGACCTGCGGATCGCGCACGCCCTTTATCTGGGCAATGTCGTCGGGGCCGACCGGATGCGGATCGGGCGCCGCGGCGACCAGCATCAGCGCGCCGAAGCCCAGCATCGCCATCCGTCCTATCATCGCCTTGCCCCCTGCCGCCTTATGCCCCTGTCGCCCTCATTAGATCAGGCGCGGTGCACCGTTGCAAATTGCAAAAGCCGCACCGGGCAGCAGGCGACAGGTTTCGCACCGCGATCGCAATGAAACGCCTCGTTAACCCTAAGTCCTTAGGATCGCGGCGATGGGCAAGCGCGAATGCCAGCTTTGTGCGCAGGATATCAGCAAGCCGTCACTGGTGCGCTGCAATGCCGCCGCATGTCCGCTCGCCAGGCCCAGGGCGACGGTGTCGCGCCGGCTGCTGATGGGCATCGCGGCGCTCGGTCTCGTGCTGGTCCTCGTCATTTTCGGCATCAACTGGATCACGGCGTCGCCCGGCGCGACGATGACGGTTGCGCAGGCGCGCCCCGCGCGCAACGCAACCAACGGGTGGTTCGACGGGCTGTGGCGACCGCGCGGGGCCGCCGTCGCGCCGAGCGAGGCCGCCCCGACCGCGCCGGTCGTCGATTGGGGCGCGTCGAAGCGGGTCGAGACTTTTTCCTGTGCCGGCGAATTGTCGGCGGCGCGCAGGGCCGTGTGCACCAACTGGGATCTGGCGACGATCGATTACAATCTCGCGCTCGTCTATCGCCATGCCCTGGCCAAGGCGCCCGACCGGGCAGCGATGCGCGCCGAACAGTCTAAGTGGCTCGAACAGCTCGATACGCTCGATGCCAGGCCCGAGGTCGTGATCGACCATTACCGCGCGCAACTCGAGCGGCTCCAGCAGACGGAGGTCGCGGCGGTCACCCGCTGACCCTGCCCGGATCGCCTGCTTGAGTTATCCGGCGCTTGTCTGGCATGAAGGGCGCGCGCTCCCGACATCGGCTGAGGGCCCTCAGGCCGTCGGGATCGCGCTTGGGGGAATGGCATGCCCGATCAGAAAATCCAGATCGTGGTGGTGGGCGGCGGCGCCGGGGGCCTTGAACTCGTCCGCAAGCTCGGCGCGCGCTATGGCCGCAAGCGCCACGACATTATCCTCGTCGACCGCAACCTGACCCATATCTGGAAGCCGTTGCTGCACGAAGTCGCCGCCGGCTCGCTCGATGCCAATCTCGACGAAGTCGGCTATGGCGGCCATGCGGTGCGCTGGGGCTATCGCTTCTTCAACGGCAGCATCGAATCGATCGACCGGGTCGCGCGCACCGTAACCACCGCGCCGCTGCTCGATGAAAGCGGCGCGGAGATCATCGGGCGGCACAGCATCCGCTACGATTATCTGGTGATGGCGATCGGCGGCATCTCGAACGATTTCGGCGTGCCCGGCGTGCGCGAGCATGCGATGTTCCTGGAGGATCGCCCTCAGGCCGACCGGTTCCGCCAGAAGCTGCTCAATGCCTGCCTGCGCACCAACCACGCCCACCAGACCGGCAATCCCGATGCGCGGGTACGGGTGAGCATCGTCGGCGGCGGCGCGACCGGGGTCGAGCTCGCCGCCGAACTCTACAATGCGGCCAAGGCGCTGCGCCATTACGGGCTCGAGGTGTTCGACGAGAGCAAGCTCGAGGTATCGCTGATCGAAGCGGGGCCGCGCATCCTGCCCGCGCTCGACGAGACGCTGGCCGCGACCGCCAAGCAGGAGCTCGAGGCGCTCGGCGTGCGCGTGCTCGACAACACCCAGGTGGTGCGGCTCGAGGCGGGCGAAGTGCATACCGGGGGCGGCCCCGTCATCGCTGCCGACCTGATCGTCTGGGCAGCGGGCGTGAAGGGGGCCGACGAACTGCGGAGCATGAGCGACCTCGAGCTCACCCGCGGCAACCAGATCGTGGTCCGCCCGACGCTCCAGTCGGCGACCGACGACCGCATCTACGCGCTCGGCGACTGCTGCTCATGCCTGCTGCCGGGCCGCGACCGGCCGATCCCGCCGCGCGCCCAGTCGGCGCATCAGATGGCGAGCCTGGTCTATACCAACCTGGTCCGTGCGCAGGCGGGGCAGCCGCTCAGGGATTTCATCTATCATGATCACGGATCGCTGGTGTCGCTCAGCCGCTTTTCGACCGTCGGCAGCCTGATGGGCAACCTGATCGGCGGGCGCATGTTCGTCGAAGGCTGGATCGCGCGGATGGTCTATATGTCGCTCTACCGCATGCACCTGATCGCGATCCATGGCTGGGTGCGCGGCGTTGCGCTGATCGTGATCGGCCATGTCAATCAGATCGTCCGGCCGAAGTTGAAGCTGCACTAGCCTTCGTGCCGCAGCGCGCTAAGACGCGCTGATGACCATGCCCCCCATAGCGCCCCGCCGTCCGCACAGCTTCACCGCGCACGGCGTCACTATCGACGATCCCTATGCTTGGCTGAAGGACCCGGGCTATCCTGAGGTCACCGACAAGGACGTGCTCGGCTATCTCGCGGCGGAGAACGCCTATTTCGAGGCCGTGATGGCGCCGCTCAGGCCGCTGACCGACCGGCTGTATGAAGAGATGAAGGGGCGGATCAAGGAAGACGATGCCTCGGTCCCGCAGAAAGACGGCGACTGGCTCTACTGGACCGCGTTCGAAACCGGCGGCCAGTATCGCAAATGGTGGCGCAAGCCCGTGGCGGGCGGGGCCGACGAGCTGATCCTCGACGAGCCGGCGCTTGCAGAGGGCAAGGAATATTTCCGGCTCGGCGCGCTGTCGGTCAGCAATGACGGTCGGCTGCTCGCCTATGCGATCGACGACAACGGCTCCGAACGGTTCACCGTGCGGGTCAAGGATCTGGCGACCGGCGAGCATCTGCCCGATGTGATCCCGGGCATGCTTTCCGAAATCGTCTGGACGTCGGACGACACCGGCTTTCTCTACGGCCTCGCCAACGAACAATGGCGCACCGACAATGCGCGGCTTCACCGGCTCGGCACCGATCCGGAAAGCGATGTTGAGCTCTTCAAGGAAGCCGATGAAGGATTCCGCGTCGGCGTGTCGGAAACCAGCGACCGGCAGTGGATCGTCATCGCGACCGGCGATCATGTGACCAGCGAAGTCTGGTTGCTCCCCGCCGCCGATCCGCTCAGCCCGCCGGTCTGCGTCTCGCCGCGGAAGGTGGGGCGCGAGTACGACGTCGACAGCCACGGCGACACGCTGTTCATCCACACCAACGACACGCATCCCAATTTCCGGCTGTGCACCGCGCCGATCGCCGATCCCGGCAACTGGCAAGAACGGATCGCCGCATCCGCCGATTTCTACATGACCGGCATCAGTTGCTTCGAACGATTCTTCATCGTCGACGGGCGCGAGGATGGCCTCGATCAGATCGAGATCCATGCCTATGACGGTGGCGCGCCGAAACGGATCGCTTTCCCCGAGGCGAGCTATGACGCGGGGCTGGGCGACAATCCCGAATATGACATGACCGTGCTGCGGCTCGGCTATGAATCGATGGTGACCCCGGGCACCGTGTACGATTATGACGTCGAGACCGGCGCGATGACCGTGCTGAAGGTCCAGGAAATCCCGAGCGGCTATGACGCGGCGCGATATGCGACCGAGCGGCTGAAGATCACGGCCCGCGACGGCACCGACGTGCCCGTGTCGATCGTCTATCCGCGCGACTTTCCCCGCGACGGCAGCCGCCCGCTGTTCCTCTACGCTTATGGCGCTTACGGCTATGCGATCCCGCCGGGCTTCTCGACCGGGCGGCTGTCGCTGCTCGACCGCGGTTTCGCCTATGCGATCGCGCATATCCGCGGCGGCGACGATCTGGGCCAGCAATGGTATCTCGACGGCAAGCTGGAAAAGCGCACGAACACGTTCAACGACTTCGTCGACGTGGCGAAGGGGCTGATCGCTGGAGGGTGGACCAGCGCGGGCAGGATCGCGATCGCGGGGCGGTCGGCGGGCGGCGAGCTGATGGGCGCGGTGGTCAATTCCGACCCCGAGCTGTGGGGCGCGGTGATTGCCGATGTGCCGTTCGTCGATGTGCTCAACACGATGATGGATGCCGATCTGCCGCTCACCCCCGGCGAATGGCCCGAATGGGGCAATCCGATCGAGGACAAGGCGGCGTTCGAGCTGATCCGCAGCTATTCGCCCTACGACAATGTGAAGCGCCAGGCCTATCCGCCGCTGTTCATTTCGGGCGGGCTCAACGATCCGCGCGTCACCTATTGGGAGCCCGCCAAATGGGCAGCGAAGCTTCGCGCGACCAAGACCGACGACAATGTCCTGCTGCTGAAGACCAACATGGGCGCGGGCCATGGCGGCAAGTCGGGCCGGTTCGAATCGCTGCGCGAAGCAGCGGAGGAGCATGCCTTCGTGCTCTGGCAATTGGGTGTGGAGGGGTAAGGTGGCCCGCTTCAGCCGCCGCATCACTGCGACCGACGCCGACATCGACGAGCTCGGCCATGTCAACAATGCGGTGTGGGTGCGCTGGATTCAGGAGATCGCGGTCGCGCACTGGGAAGCGGTGGCGCCGCCCGAGCATCTCGCCGCGCATGTCTGGGTCGTGACCCGGCACGAGATCGACTATCGCGGCAATGTCCGCGCCGGGGAAACGGTGACCGGCGAAACCTGGGTGCCTGCGCCGCCCAAGGGCGCGCGCTTCGACCGGCATGTGCGCTTCACCGGCGACGACGGCAAGGTGAAGGTGGAGGCCGTGACGACCTGGGCGCTGCTCGACCGCTCGACGGGGCGGCTGCTGCGCGTGCGGCCTGACATCGCGGCGCCTTTCCTCATCCGCTGACGGCCGTCATCCCCGCGAAGGCGGGGATCCATATCAGCTCACGAGGGCGCTTCTCTCACCGCGCGCTTATGGATTCCCGCCTGCGCGGGAATGACGAAGAAATCAGGCCGGGCGATCGAGCCGCTGACCCAATCCCACCAACAGATAGATCACCGGCGGCACGATCAGCGCCGACAGGACGACCTTGACGATCATCTGCCCGACCAGCAATTCGAAGATCGGGAACACCCCGTAAAAGGCGATCGACACGAACAGCAGGGTGTCGACGATCTGGCTGAGCACGCTCGCCACGCCCGCGCGCAGCCAGAGCAGGGCGCCGTCGCCACGCTGGAGCCACGAGAAGATCGTCACGTTCAGCGTCTGCGAGATGCCGTAGGAGATGATCCCGCCCAGCCAGATGCGCGGCGTCGCGCCCATCATCAGCGCAAAGGCGTCGCGGCGCGCGGGCTCCATGTCGGGCGCGGTCGGTGCCGCCAGCACCAGCACCGACAGGAAAATCGAAAAGATCAGCGGAATGAAACCATATTGGACCAGCCGGTTGGCAGTCTGGCGCCCGTGCAGTTCGGCGACCGCGCTCGAGACGACAACGAGCAGCAGAAAGGCGAAGATGCCCGCCTCGATCGCCAGCGGTCGCAGCCCGAACACCGGCCCGAGCGCCGATAGCGGCCCGAGCGACACCTGCTTGTTGCCGAGCACGCCCGCGATGCAGACCATGCCGCCATAGAAGATCGAATAGACGAAAAGCGAGCGCGGGATCGCGGGGGCGGGTTGGTCCATGCCCGTTGCTAGCGCGAATTCGCGCCGTGGCAAATCCTCTAGCCGATTGCCCGCTCGCGTGTATGCTGGCGCGCCACTGGGGGGACCGACGACCATATGAACCGTTTCGCGATCGGCATTGCCGGGATCATCGTCATTCTCGCGATCGCCGTGCTGTTCTCCGCCAACCGCCGCGCGATCCGGCTGCGCGTCGTCGGGGCGGCGTTCGCGCTGCAGGCGGGGCTGGCGGCGCTGGTGCTCTACGTGCCCGCCGGCAAGAACGCGATACAGGGGCTGGCGACGGGCGTGTCGGCGCTGCTCGGCTATGCGAACGAAGGCACCAAGCTGATCATGGGGCCGATCGCGACCGATCCGAAATTCGGCGCGGCCTTCGCCTTTTCGGCGCTGCCGGTGATCATCTTCTTCGCCAGCCTGGTCAGCGTGCTCTATTATCTCGGCATCATGCAGCTGATCGTCCGCTGGGTTGGCGGCGCGATCGAGAAGATCGTCGGCGTGTCGAAGGTCGAGGCGCTGTGCGCCGCCGCCAACATCTTCGTCGGGCAGAGCGAGGCGCCGCTGGTGATCCGCCCCTATCTGGCGGGCCTTGCCCGGTCGCAGATGTTCGCGGTGATGTCGGTCGGCATGGCGGGCGTCGCAGGCACGATCCTGGCCGCCTATGCCGCGCTGCTGGGGCCGGGCGCGCTGCCCTATCTGCTTGCCGCGTCATTCATGTCGGCGCCGGGCGGCCTGCTGATGGCGAAGATCATCATGCCCGACGATCCCGCGCTTGCCGCCGAAGTCGCGCATGGCGAAGCGGTGGTCGCGGTCGACCCCGAAGGCGAGGAGGAGAAGCCCGCCAACATCATCATGGCCGCCGCGATGGGCGCGCAGACCGGCGTGCGGATCGCGGTGGCGGTCGCGGCGATGGTGCTGGCGTTCGTCGCGCTGGTTGCGCTCGCGAACGGCATTCTCGGCGCGATCGGCGGTGCGCTCGGCTATCCGGGGCTGTCGTTCCAGCAAATCCTCGGCATTGCCCTGTCGCCGCTCATGTATCTGCTCAACATCCCCGCCAATGAAACGGCGACGGCGGGCGGGCTGCTCGGCACCAAGGTGGTCCTCAACGAATTCGTCGCCTTTATCGATCTCGGCCAGATCACGACGCTCAGCGAACGGACCCGCGCGATCGTCACCTTTGCGCTGTGCGGCTTCGCCAATTTCTCCTCGATCGCGATCCAGATGGCGTCGGCGGGCAGTCTGGCGCCGAATCAGCGGCCGACGATCGCGCGGCTCGGCATCCGCGCGCTGATTGCGGGCAGTCTGGCGAACCTCATGTCGGCGGCGCTCGCCGGTTTGCTGATCAGTTGAGGCTCTTATGTCCGATCTCCCCGATCTTCCCGATCAAGCTACCGCAAGCCGCCACGGCCCCGAACATTCGCTCGAGCGGCTGATCTTCTTTTCCGACGCGGTGTTCGCGATCGCGATCACGCTGCTCGTGATCGAAATCCATGTGCCGCATATCGAGCACGGCGCGGGGGACGTTGCGTACCTCAACGCGCTGTTGCGTCTGATCCCCAATTTCATGGGCTTCACGATCAGCTTCTTCGTGATCGGCGCCTTTTGGAGCGGCCATCATCGTGCGTTTGGTTACGCCGCGCATTGGGATGATCGCATCATGTTCCGCAATCTGGTGATGCTGTTCATGATTGCGGCAATGCCGTTCTTCACCGCGTTCGTCAGCGCCTATGGCAATGACCGCGTGCCAGTGGTGGCCTATTGCACCTGGCTGTTGCTGACAGCGATCCAGAATGTCCGCGTGCAGCAGCTCGCGACCGGGCCAAAGATGGCCGATCCTGCGGTGTCGCCGGCCACGCTCTATTATGTCCGTCAGCGCGGCTGGGCGACAGTGCTGGGCGCCGCGACGGCCGTCATCGTCGGGCTGGTATCGCCGATCCCGACGCTGGCGCAGGTGTCGCTCGTCTCCATTCCGCTATGGCGACTACTGCTTATGCGGATGACCAAAAAGCCCGTCTGGACCGGCGTCGGCGCTCAGCGCGTCGGCACCGGCTCGCTGCCCGAATAATCGTAGAAGCCGCGCTTGGTCTTGCGACCATACCAGCCCGCTTCGACATATTTGACCAGCAGCGGCGCAGGGCGGAACTTGGGGTCGCCCGTCCCTTCGAACAGCACGCGGGTGATTTCCAGGCAGGTGTCGAGCCCGATGAAATCGGCGAGCGTCAGCGGGCCCATGGGGTGGTTGAGGCCGAGCATGCAGGCGGTGTCGATGTCGGCCATCGTCGCCACGCCCTCGCCGAGCGCGAAGCACGCCTCGTTGATCATCGGCATCAGCACGCGGTTGACGATGAAGCCCGGCGCGTCATTGGCGTGGACGATCTTCTTGCCGAGCGACTGCCCGAATTTCTCGACGGCCGCCACCGTCGCGTCGCTGGTCGCAAGTCCGCGGATCAGCTCGATCAACCCCATCACCGGCACCGGGTTGAAGAAATGCACGCCCATGAAGCGCGCCGGATCGGGCGATGCCTGCGCCAGCCGCGTGATCGGGATCGACGAGGTGTTGGACGCGAGGATCGCGTCGCCCCCCAGCACCTTGCCGACACTCCCGAAGATCGCGCGCTTGATCTCTTCGCGCTCGGTCGCGGCTTCGATGACGAGCTCGCACGGTGCGAAGGCGTCGGTGCCGCCGACCGGCTCGATCAGCGCGAGCGCCGCGTCGCGCGCTTCGGGCCCTATCTTTTCCTTGGTCACCAGCCGGTCGAGCGCCTTGGCGATGCCGGCCTTGCCCGCTTCGGCGCGTGCGATGTCGACATCGGACAGCAGCACGCGGTATCCCGCCTGCGCTGACACCTGCGCGATGCCCGCCCCCATCTGCCCCGCACCGATGACGCCGACCGTGTTCATGCTTGCCTCCACGCTGGAATGTGGCAGCCTCCTAACCGGTCATTCGGCGCAGGGCTAGGAGGCGGAAATGCGGATGATGGCGATCGCCATGGCGATGACGGCATTGGGGCAGAACGGTGGGGCGGCCGGGCCGCAGCCGCCGCGCCCGGGTCCGGTGAAGACGTTTGGCGCCTGGGCGGTCGCGTGCGACAACGTCCATGCCTGCGAGATGACCTCGCTCTGGCCCGACGAGAACCAGCCCGAGGAGGGTTCTGCCTATGACCAGATCACGGTGTCGGTGGCGCGCGCCGCCGGGCCGGCCGGGGGCTGGACGGTCGAGATCCAGCTGCCCGCCGACAGCGGCACCTCCGCGCTCCAGGTCTCTACCGAGAAAATGGTCGCCGCGCGCGCTGCGCCCCGCCAGGACATACTGCGCCTGGGTGGGGCCGACGCGACGAGGATCGTGACCGCGATGGCAAGCGGCGCCGATCTGCGGGTCGGCGACGAATTCGCGTCGCTCGGCATCGTGTCGCTCAAGGGATCATCGGCGGCGCTGCGCTTTATCGATGCCGAACAGGGCCGGGCGGGGACCGTGACCGCCGCGGTCGCAAAGGGCACCAAGCCCGCGACCAGCGTGCCTGTCGCGCCAGCGCTGCCGGTCGTCGCATCCGTCCGGCCGGGCGGCACGGCGGCGGCTCTCCCGCCCGCGATGCGCAAGGCGCTCGACAAGGCGAGCGAATGCGGCGCGGTCTATGAGGGCGGCACAGGCGACCTGCCCAAGGCGGAGGCATTCGCGCTCGGCGGCGGCAAGACGCTGGTGCTGCTGCCGTGCGGCAGCGGCGCATATAATTTCTCGACCAAGCCCTATATCATGACGGCGGGGGCCAAGCCGGTTGTCGCCGAATTCGATTTCCGCCCCGGCATGGAGCCTGAAGGGCCGCCCGAACTCGTCAACGCGAGCTTCGATGCCAAGACCGGGCGGCTCGAAAGCTTCGCCAAGGGGCGCGGGCTCGGCGATTGCGGCGCGGCGGAAGTCTATGTGTGGGATGGCACGATGTTCCGCCTGGTCGAAGCGCGCGCGATGCCCGATTGCCGTGGGTCGGTGAACTGGCTGACGACGTGGCGCGCCGCCCCTGTGCCGCGATAGGCCTCAGGGCGCGGTGCGCGGCGGCATTGCCTCGGCCAAGATCAGCCCGAACCAGCCCTGCGCATCCTGCCATTCGGCGATCGGCGTCCAGCCGCCGCCCATAAGCAGTACGCGCGCGCCGCGCTCGCCATATTTGTGGCTGTTCTCGGTGTGGATCGTTTCCCCGGCAGCCAGTTCAAACCGCTGGCCCTCGACCGAAAAATGCACGTCGCGCTGGGCCTCCAGATGCATTTCGATACGCCCGAACGCGTCGTTCCAGATCGCACGGTGGCGGAACGCGTCGATCGGAATGTCGCCGCCGAGTTCGCGGTTGATCCGGGCGAGCAGGTTGAGGTTGAAGGCCGCGGTAACGCCCTGGGCATCGTCATAGGCCGGTACCAGCACGTCGCGCGCCTTCACCCGGTCGATGCCGATCAGCAGTCGCGATCCGTCGCCCAGCGACATCCGCATCGTCCGCAACAGGTCGACTGCCGCTCCGGGCGTCAGGTTGCCGATCGTCGATCCGGGAAAGAAGCCGAGCTTGGGTGCCGTCGCAACTTCGGCCGGCAGCGGCACCGGCTTGGCTACCGGTGCCCGGCGCGCAGCTTGGCCTCGC
>PKED01000128.1 GCA_002863155.1 Sphingomonadaceae bacterium
CATCGGCGCGGTCGTCGGCGCGGCGATCGGCCAGGGCTTCGACGGGACCACCGTGCCGCTCTATCGCGGTTTTTTCGTCGCCGGGCTGATCGCGTTCGTCATCGTCGCGATCGTCGAGCGCGGACGGCTGTTCCGCCCAAGCTGAGCGCCGCACGGCCACCGGTCGTCATCACCGTGTCGCCGGAACCGGCGATGATCCTGCCCGTTGCGGAGTCGGTCCGCAGCACGCGGGCAGCGAGCGAGAGGATATCATGATGGGCGGTACACAGCTGTCGGGTGATGGCCCGGCCGATCTCGGCTATGACGAGGATGGATACGACGAAAGCCAGCGCGCCGAAATCCTGGAGGCGACGACGCAGGGGCCGGGCGACGGGACGGTGCTGACCGATCTCGCCCCTGATCTGAGCATCGACGATATCGAAGGCGACGATGACGACCTCGACGATGACACGGACGATGACGCCGATTTCGAGGATGACGACGAAGACGACGACGACGAGGATCTCGATCCCGAAACCGCTCCGGATGACGATGAGGACGACGACTGATCGGGTCTGCCGATCGCCGCGCCCCGATCGGTCCGGTCGGGGCGCGGGCACGGGCCGGTTTCGATCGCGCTTGTCGGTGGGCCGCGATCGGGTTTAGCGTGCGGGTCAACCATGTCGGGGAGATTGACGATGCGATCCTTGCTCACTCGGTCGGTGCTCGCTGTCGGTGCGGCGGCGCTGGCGATCGGCGTTACCGCCACCGGCGTAGCGCGGCCCGCGGCGGAGGTGCCGAGCGCCGAAGCGCTGGTCGCGGCGCGGCAGGCGGCCTTCCGGCTCAATCTGGCGAGTTTCCTGGCGGTCAAGGCGGCAATCGCGCGCGGCGATGACGTGAAGACGCTCGCGCTGCCGGCAGGCGCGATGGCGGGATGGGCGCGGGCGATGCCGGGGCTTTTTCCGGCGGGCGCGACGACGCCGCAGTCAAAGGCGCTACCGACCATATGGAGCGATCGCCAGGGCTTCGAAGCCGCTGCCGCCAATATGGCGACGGCCGCGGCCAAGCTGAACGAACTGGCCCGGGCGGGCGATTCGGCGGGCGTTCAGGCTCAATATGCCGTGCTTGGCGGCACCTGCGCTGCCTGCCACGACAAATACCGCCAGCCGGAGCAGCGCTGAGCGCGTCTAGCGCTCGCTTTGCCTAGCGCTCGCTTTAATCTTCTTGCGGGAGCGGCGCGCGCGCGGCGATGTGATCGAGCACGGCGGGGTGGAGCGGCTGGCTGAACCGGATGCCCGCCATGTCGCCGCGTGCCCAGATGACGCGGCTTTCGATCGGCGCAAGGCTGCCGAAGCGCACCCAGACCGGGCGGCCGGCGCGCAGGAAAATGTTCGACACCATGCAGCCGGTGCGTGACAGATTGTTGATCACGGCGTCATGCGCGGTCGCGCTGCGCTCGCGGATCGACGCGGTAAGGCGCACCGCGGAACGATCGGCTTGGCGCTGTCGCGATGCGCTGATGCTCGTATTGCTGTTGTCGGGCGGCACGACCGGCTCCGTCCTGCGGGCGATCGGTCAGGCTGCCGGCTTTGTCGAATCGCTGGCCTGGCGTCGTGCCTGTTTGCGGCGTTCGACGCCGGTATAGGGGGCAGGGTCGGCCTGGCGCCGATCGCCAGTGCGGCGATCGCCGACGACCGTGTCGGGTGTAGAATCGGTCATTGGCATTTCCTCGTTGAGTCGTCGGACTTTAGCGCTCAACATTTAAATTCAGGTTAGGATCGCGCGGGCTTATTCGCCGCCTGCACGAGCGGCCAGCAAAGCCCGGTCGCGCACCACGATCCGGCCACGGCTGCACCGCAGCGCGCGCTCGCCCTCCAGAATGTGGAGGCAATCGGTGATGGTCGCACGCCGGACGTTGAGCAGTCGGCCAAGCTCGCTGTGCTTGATCGCGAGTTCGCCGCCGTCGACCTTGTCGTGCAGCATCAGGATCCAGCGCGCCAGTCGACGCTCCGCCGGGTCCGACGCGGTCGAGGCGATCGTCCGGCCGAGCTGCTGGACGAATCCGTCAACGAAACGCAGCAATCCGGGCAACAGCGTGTCGCTGCGCGTGCAGGCGTCGCGGAGCCGCCGGGCATCGGCGACGAGCGCCGTGCCGCCCTGCAACAACGCGGTCGCGCCATGCCCCGCTCCGTCGCCGTGAAGCAGCGCCGACCAGCCGACAAAGCCGTCGCGCCCCACCAGCCCGATATCGATCCGTCGAGCGCCGCCCAGCCCGGTATCGACGCCGATCACGCCGGTTTCGGGAAAGAAAATCTCCGCAGGGGACCGGTCCGGTTCGATCAGCCGTTCGCCCCCGGCTACATCGCGCCGCGTGAGCAGGGGGTCGATCAGCTGCCGGTCGCTGACGCTGAGCGCTGCCAGCAGCGCGTTGCCGGTATCGACGGTCGAATCAATCGTAACGCGCGCGAGCATGATTTTCCGTTTTCGCTGCCATCAATGCAGCTACGTGTCCGCTAGCGTGCCGGATGCATGCCGATCGTTTTTTGCCGGACGCGCAATACGGCACCGCCATCGTGCGATTGTCAGGCTGACAGCCGCCGCCGACGCGCCTAAAGGCAGGCAAAATCGAACCGGAGAGGATGTCCATGCGTATCGTCGATCATCACATCGCGGGCGCCAGCTCGAACGGCGGCGCAAATGGCGGCGCGGCGCGGCTGGCGGATATCTTCGATCCCAATTCGGGCGCGGTCCAGGCGCAGGTGCGGCTGGGGACGGCGGCCGATCTCGACCGTGCCGTCGCCGCAGCGCAGGCCGCGCAGCCCGGCTGGGCCGCCACCAATCCGCAGCGCCGCGCGCGGGTGATGTTCGAATTCAAGCGATTGGTCGAAGCGAATATCGACGACCTTGCCCGGCTGCTGTCGTCCGAACATGGCAAGGTCGTCGCCGATGCGCGCGGCGATGTGCAGCGCGGGCTCGACGTGATCGAATTCGCCTGTGGCATCCCGCATGCGATGAAGGGCGAATATACGCAGGGTGCCGGGCCCGGCATCGACGTCTATTCAATGCGGCTGCCGCTGGGCATCGGCGCCGGCATAACCCCGTTCAACTTCCCGGCGATGATCCCGATGTGGATGTTCGGGGTTGCGATCGCCTGCGGCAATGCCTTCATCCTCAAGCCGTCCGAGCGCGATCCGTCGGTGCCGGTGCGGCTTGCCGAACTGATGCGCGAGGCGGGCGCGCCCGAGGGGATCCTGCAAGTCGTCCACGGCGACAAGGAAATGGTCGACGCGATCCTCGACCATCCGGCGATCAGTGCGGTCAGCTTTGTCGGGTCGTCCGACATCGCGCATTACGTCTATCGGCGCGGCGTCGCGGCGGGCAAGCGGGTGCAGGCGATGGGCGGGGCGAAGAATCACGGCATCGTCATGCCCGATGCCGATCTCGATCAGGTCGTCAACGAGCTCGCCGGCGCTGCGTTCGGCTCGGCGGGCGAGCGCTGCATGGCGCTGCCGGTGGTGGTCCCGGTCGGCGAGGAAACCGCCGACCGGCTGCGCGAAAAGCTGCTGCCGGCGATTGCGGGCCTGCGGATCGGCGTGTCGAGCGACAAGGACGCCGACTATGGCCCCGTGGTCAACGCCGCGCACAAGGCCCGGGTGGAGGGGTGGATCCAGACCGGCGTCGACGACGGCGCCGAGCTTGTCGTCGATGGGCGCGGCTTCACGCTGCAGGGGCATGAAAAGGGCTTTTTCATCGGCCCGTCGCTGTTCGATCACGTCAAACCGACGATGGAAAGCTATAAGGAAGAGATTTTCGGGCCGGTGCTCCAGATCGTGCGCGCCGCCGATTTCGAAGAAGCGCTCGCGCTGCCCAGCCAGCACCAATATGGCAATGGCGTCGCGATCTTCACGCGCAACGGCCACGCGGCGCGCGAATTCGCCGCGCGCGTCAATGTCGGCATGGTCGGCATCAACGTGCCGATCCCGGTGCCGGTCGCCTATCACACGTTCGGCGGATGGAAGCGCAGCGCGTTCGGCGACACCAATCAGCACGGCCCCGAAGGCGTGAAGTTCTGGACCAAGATCAAGACGATCACCCAGCGCTGGCCCGACGGCGCGCCCGACGGATCGAACGCCTTCGTCATCCCGACAATGGGATAGCCGGTCGGCGAACGCGGTCGATATCGTATTGCGCCCCGCGCCTGCGCAATGACGATTCAGCCTCAAGCTGACGGATTCTAGAGTCGGATGACTTTTGGTTGAATCAAATCCCCAACCGTTCGTGTCGAGCGAAGTCGAGACACCCTGCGCAACGCTCGTTGCCTGTTTCTCGACTGCGCTCGAAACGAACGGGTCAAGGTAATGTCATCCCGCTCTAGACCAGTTCGTCCGCGACCAGGGGCAGGCGCGACGACGCGATCGCGTCTTCCTCGAGCAGATGCCATCCCTTCGGACCGAGCACCTCGATCGGGCGATAGCGCGTCTTGTAGCTCATCCGCGCGCTGCCCTTCACCCAATAGCCGAGATAGACATAGGCCAGGCCGGCGGCGCGCGCGCGCAGGATGTGGTCGAGGATGATGAGGTTGCCGAGGCCCTGGCGCTCGGGATGGTCGGCGTCGAAAAAGCTGTAGATCATCGACAGCCCGTCGACCTGCTGATCGGTGAGGCAGGCGCCAACCAGCCGCCCGCGCCGACCCGCGACCGAAGGCTCGCGATATTCGATCACATAGGATTTGACCGGCGACTGTTCGACCATGTCGGCATAGTCGGATTCGTCCATGCCGGCCATGCCGCCGCCGGGATGGCGGCTGGAGAGATAGCGACGCAGCAGATCAAATTGCTCGTCGGTCGCCCAGGCCTTGCATGCGCTGACATCGAGATCGGCATGGCGGCGGATCAGCTTGCGCTGGGTCGCGTTGGCGACGAACTGATCGGCGACGACGCGAACCGAAACGCAGGCCGTGCAGCCCGCGCAGCTTGGCCGATAGGCGACCGACTGGCTGCGCCGGAAGCCGATCCGGCCAAGTGCGTCGTTGAGTTCGGGGGCGTGCGGACCGGACAGCT
Source organism: Sphingomonadaceae bacterium (assembly GCA_002863155.1). Taxonomy (GTDB): domain Bacteria; phylum Pseudomonadota; class Alphaproteobacteria; order Sphingomonadales; family Sphingomonadaceae; genus Sphingomonas. The sequence continues at coordinate 5,040 of PKED01000128.1, forward strand.
CGGTGAACACCTTCCGCTCGAGCCGGCCCGGCAGATAGGGGCACGGCGCGGGACTGGTCACGAAGAAACGCGGAAAGCGAAAGGGGGCAGTCACCGCCGTTTTTTCCTCTCGCGCACCGTCAATCGATGCACTTGAAAAGCGTTATGAATCGTCTTCGCTATGATGAAAAGCCGCTTTACCAAGAAAGAGGGTTAACAGATTTGTGGATAAGTCGCGCGGTCGGCGTCACAGCGCGGCGCAACCCGCATCATAGCTGATCGCCTCGTACGGAGCACGGGTGACCGGACTCGTTCTGGCGCTGTTGCGATTCGCTTCGTCCCGGTTTGCGACCGCAGCGGTCAGTCGAGCTCGATCAAGTCGGCTTCATAACCCGCCGCGCGAACGGCGGTGAGCAGCCGTTCGAGATGGGCGCGGTCGCGCGTTTCGCACTCGATATCGGTGATCAGCCCCTTGGCCGGCAGCGAGGTGAAAATGCGCTGGTGATAGACTTCCATGATGTTGACCCGCTGCGCGTCGAACACCCCCGCCAGCTTGAACAGCGCGCCCGGCCGGTCCTGCAGGCGCACCCGCACGCGCGCGAGCCGCCCGGAGCGCGCGAGATCGCGCACAAGCACATTGGCGAGCAGCCGCGTGTCGATGTTGCCGCCGCACAGCACGAGGCCGACGGTCCGCCCGCGGAAACGCTCGGGGTGCTGGATCAGCGCGGCGAGTCCGGCAGCGCCGGCGCCCTCGACCACCGTCTTTTCGATCTGGACGAGCAGCGACACCGCCTTTTCCAGGCTGCGTTCGCTGACGAGCACGATCTCGTCGACCAGCAGCTCGACCATGCGCGCGGTTATCGCGCCGGGTTCCTTGACCGCGATCCCTTCGGCCAGCGTGTCGCCGCCACAGGGCAGATCGCCGCGGTTCAGCCGGTTGTGCATCGACGGGAACAGCTCCGCCTCGACGCCGACCACCTCGATCGGATGGTCGGCCGCGCGCGCGACCACGGCCATGCCGCTGATCAGCCCGCCGCCGCCGATCGGGGTGACGAAGCAATCGATCTCGGGTGCCGCCTCCAGCATCTCGATCGCCGTTGTTCCCTGGCCGGCGATGATCCGCCGGTCGTCGAACGGATGGACGAAGGTCAGCCCGCGCTCGGCCTCGAGCTCGCGGGCATGGGCATAGGCTTCGTCAAAGGTTTCGCCGACCAGGATGACATTGGCGTTATGGCCTTCGGTCTGGGTGACTTTGACGATCGGCGTCGTGCGCGGCATCACGATCGTCGCCGGAATGCCGAGCCGGTTGGCGTGGTAGGCGAGGCCCTGGGCATGGTTGCCCGCCGACGCCGCGATCACCCCGCGCGTTTCCGCCGGCAGCTGGAGCAGCGTGTTGAGTGCGCCCCGCTCCTTATAGGCGGCGGTGAACTGATGGTTTTCGAACTTCAGATACACGGTCGCGCCGGTCAGCTCCGACAAGGTCTTGCTGACCAGGGTCGGCGTGCGCACGATCGACGGCGCGATGCGGGCATGCGCCGCGCGGATATCGTCGATCGAAACCGGAAGGTCGGGGATACTGGCCATGCGCGCTCTTGGTCCTGCAGCAGCCACCGGGCTGCGGCGACAGCCCTGACGAGGTGGTGGGGCGGGGGACTAGACCATCTGGCGCCACGGGGGAACACGCCTTATGCGGATCGGCGATGGCGACACTTTCCTTTATCGGGCTGGGCGTGATGGGCGCGCCGATCGCGCGGCATCTGGCGGCGGCCGGGCACCGGCTGACGGTCTATAACCGCACGGCGGCAAAGGCCGAGGCGTGGGTCGCGGCGCATGGCGGCCGCAGCGCGCCGACCCCGGCTGCCGCTGCCGAGGGCGCGGATGCGGTGTTTGCCTGTGTCGGCAACGACGACGATCTGGCGGACGTGACGCTGGGGCCGGACGGCGCCTTTGCGGCGATGATGCCGGGCGCGCTGTTCGTCGACCACACGACCGTATCGGCCGACATCGCCCGCTGCCTCGCGGACGAAGGCGCGTCGCGCCGCCTGCTCGTCGTCGACGCGCCGGTTTCAGGCGGGCAGGCAGGGGCGGAGAACGGCAAGCTGTCGATCATGTGCGGCGGCACGGACGAGGCGATGGCGGCCGCCGCGCCGCTGATGGCCGCCTATGCGCTGCGGATCGTCCATGTCGGCGGTGCGGGCGCCGGCCAGCAGACCAAGATGGTCAACCAGATCGCGATCGCCGGGGTGCTCGCGGGCCTTTCGGAAGCGTTGCGCTTTGCCCAGGCGAGTGACCTCGACGTCGACAAGGTGTTCGAGGCGGTGTCGGGCGGTGCGGCGCAAAGCTGGCAGATGGTCAATCGCTGGCCGACCATGGCGCGCGACGAATTCGACTTCGGCTTCGCCATCGACTGGATGCGCAAGGATCTGGGGCTGGCGCTCGATGAAGCGCGGGCCAACGGCGCGCTGTTGCCGGTCGCGGCGCTGGTCGACCAATTCTATGCCGAGGTGCAGAAGATGGGCGGCGGGCGGCAGGACACCAGCGCCCTGATACGGAGATTGCCGAAATGAAGCAGTGGCTTGCGGCGCTTGCCGCGCTGATGATCGCGACGCCCGCGCTGGCCGATGCGGTGATCGACAATGTCGACGGCATCACGCTCGATGAAAATGGCCGCGCGATCCGCTTTACCGGCATCGTCATCACGCCCGACGGCAAGGTCGTGCAGCTGCTGAAGGATGGTGACAAGCGGCCACTGCGTCCCGACTGGCGGGCCGACATGAAGGGCAAGGTGCTGCTGCCCGGCTTTGTCGATGCGCATGGCCATGTGATGGAGCTCGGATTCCGCGCGCTGGAGCTCGACCTGTCCGATACGCGGACGCTCGACGAAGCCAAGGCGAAGATCGCCGCCTATGTCGCGGCCAATCCCGACCGCAAATGGATCGTCGGCGGTGGCTGGAACCAGGAGAAATGGGGCCTTGGCCGCTTCCCGACCGCTGCCGATCTGGACGCGGTGGTCGGCGACCGGCCGGTCTGGCTGGCGCGCGCCGACGGCCATGCCAGCTGGGCGAACAGCGCCGCGATGCGCGCAGCCGGGGTATCCGCCAAAAGCGTCACGCCCCCCGGCGGCAGGATCGAGAAGACGGGGGCCGAACCGAACGGCGTGTTCGTCGACGCCGCGCAGGATCTGATCGCGAAGGTGGTCCCGGCCCCATTGCCCAAGGAGCGGTCGCTGGCCTTCTACAAGGCGCAGGAGGCGCTGCTGCGCGCCGGGGTGACCGCGACCGCCGATATGGGCACCAGCCTGGACGACTGGATGACCTATCGCCGCGCGGGCGATGTCGGCGCACTGCGCGTGCGGATCATGAGCTATGGCGCAGGCGTCGATGACACGATCCGGATCGGTGGCACCGGCCCGACTCCCTGGCTGTATGACGGGCATTTGCGGCTGAACGGGGTCAAGCTCTACACCGACGGTGCGCTCGGCTCGCGCGGGGCGTGGCTGAAGACGCCTTATAGCGACGCGCCGGGCCAGACCGGCGCCGGTTTTTTGACCGACGCCCAGCTCAAGAACCTGATGAGCCGCGCGGCGATGGATGGCTATCAGGTCGCGGTCCATGCGATCGGCGATCGTGCCAATGCCCAGGTGCTGGCGGCGATCGACGAGCTCGCTCCGACCTACAAGGGCGATCGTCGCTGGCGGATCGAACATGCGCAGATCGTCGACCCTGCCGACCTGCCCAAATTCGCGATGCACGGGACGATCGCGTCGATGCAGCCCGTCCATCAGACGAGCGACCGCGTCATGGCGGAAGCGCGGCTTGGGCCTGCGCGGCTGGCGGGCGCCTATGCCTGGGCGACGATGCTGAAGAACGGCGTCCCGCTGGCGTTCGGGACCGACTATCCGGTCGAAAGCCCCGATCCGTTCGCGGGCTGGGCCGCCGGTTTCACCCGCACCGATGCCGATGGGCAGCCGTTCGGCGGGTGGCAGGCGCAGGAAGCGCTGAGCCGCGAGCAGGCCTGGAAAGCCTATACCGCCGACGCCGCCTTTGCCGGGTTTGCGGAAAGGCAGTTCGGTCGGCTGGCGCCCGGGCAATATGCCGATTTCATCATCGTCGATCGCGATCCGACCGCTTCGTCGGCGAGCGATCTGCGCGCTACCAAGGTCGAGCAGACCTGGGTCGGTGGCGTGAAAGTGTGGGAAAATCGCTGATCGTCCAAGGCCGACTGTCGGTGACTTTTGCCAGCAATATTAAATTCATAGGGTTGTCATCGTTCGTCCATCAAACTGACCGCAAGCGCGCGCAATAGCGTTGAGGATACTCAATGCGAGCCGAGACTCGCCCAACGCCAGGGGGTCAGCATGACGGAAATGTTCAGCGCATCGTTCGCTTACGACGACGGGGATATCGATACCAATCGCAGCGAAAACCCGTCGCTCGGCGCGATGATCGATGCGCGCTATTCGCGTCGTGACGCGATCCGCAGCGGCGTCTCCGCAGCCGCAGTCGCGGTGCTGGGCACATCGGCATTGTCGGCATGCAGCAGCAGCAATGTCACTCCCGCCGCTGCCGATCCCGCCCCGGTGGTGACGTTCGGCTCATCGGGCAACACCAGCGCCGGGCGGCTGGTGACGCTGACCGGGACCGCCACCGACAATATCGCTGTCACCGCGCAGACGGTCATCCAGCTGTCGGGTCCGGTGGTCACGATCATTCCGGGCGCGACCGCGGGCGTGTTCACCTTTATCGCGCCGGCGGTTTCCGCCCCGACGCAGCTCGTCTTCCGCTACCAGGCGAATGACAGCATCGGCCAGAATACGGCGGTGGAGACGACCGTCACCGTTTCGCCCGCGCAGCTCGGCTTCAACGCGGTGGCGAAGAACCTGCTCGATGTCGTGACCGTCCCTGCCGGATATTCGGTGAGCGTCCTTTATCGCAAAGGCGATCCCATCAATTCCAGCGTCGGCGCGTTCAGGAACGACGGCACCGACACGGGCTTTTCGAACCGCGCCGGCGATCATGGCGATGCGCTTTACTATTACGGGCTGAATGCGGCGGGCACGGCCCGCGACGATGCCAACAGCACACGCGGCCTGCTGGTGATGAACCACGAAAACATCGATGCGCAGTATCTCCACGTCAACGGTCCGACGAGCGCCGGCGGTGTTCGCCCCGAATCGGAAGCGCTGATCGAAATGGAAAATCACGGGCTGAGCGTGATCGAGGTCGCGCGCGCGGCGTCGGGGAGCTGGAGCTACACGGTCGGCAGCAACTTCAACCGCCGCATCACGCCGTTGACGCCGACCGTCTTCACCGGCCCTGCCGCCGGCTCGGCCATGCTGCGCACCGCCTTTTCGCCGACCGGGACCACGGGCCGGGGCACGATCAACAATTGTGCGAACGGCTATACGCCCTGGGCAACCAACCTGACGTGCGAGGAAAACTGGGCCGGTTATTTCCGGCGCCCGCCGGCGACCGACAACCCGCTGCGCAGCGCCCGCGAAGTGACATCGCTGACCCGCAACGGCGTCACCAGCAACACCGGCAACAATGGCTGGTCGACGGTCGTCCCGGCTGATCCCACCAACACCATCTATCGCCGCTGGAACGCGACGGTTTCCGGCGCGGCGGCGTCGGCGACCGACGATTTCCGCAACGAGCCCTTCCAGTTCGGCTGGGTTGTCGAAACCGATCCCTATGATCGCACCCAGGCGCCGCGCAAGCGCACCGCGCTTGGCCGTTTCAACCATGAAGGCTGCTGGCCTGCCAATTTCGTCGCGGGCCGCCGCCCTACATTCTACATGGGCGACGATGCCCAGAACGAATATCTCTACAAGTTCGTGTCCGCGACGCCGTGGGAGCCGGCCGATGCCCAGTCGGCCGACCGGCTTGCGATCGGCGATAAATATCTCAACGCCGGTACGCTCTACGTCGCGATCTTCCAGCCCGACGGCACCGGGACATGGGCAGCGCTCACCTTCGGCAATGGGCCGCTGACGTCCGCCAATGCTACCTACGCGTTCGCAGATCAGGCCGATGTCCTGATCAATGCCCGGCTTGCCGCCGATGCGCTAGGCGCGACCCGGATGGACCGGCCCGAATGGACCGCGGTCAACCCCGTGACTGGTGAAGTCTACCTCACGCTGACCAACAACGCGTCGCGCACGGCGGCGACCACGAACGCCGCCAACCCGCGCGTCTATGTCGACCCGCCAAGCCCTTCGGTCGGCAATCGCAACGGCCATATCCTGCGCCTGCGCGAAGTCGGCGACAATTCGGAGAGCACCGGGTTCACCTGGGACATCTACCTGTTCGGTGCGGGTTCGGACCTCGACCCCGTCAACATCAACCTGTCGGGCCTTGATGCCACCAACGATTTCTCCTCGCCCGACGGGCTGTGGTTCGGGCGGCCTTCGAACGCATCGGGCCAGATCAACCCGTTCCTCTGGATTCAGACCGACGACGGCGCCTTCCGCGATGTGACGAACAACCAGATGCTGCTCGCCATCCCCGGCAATGTGAACGACGGCGGCACCCGCACCATCACCAACGCCGGAGGCAGCACGCAGGCGACACGGGTTGGTCGCGCGCCCGGCACGCAGCTGCGTCGCTTCCTGGTCGGCCCGGTCGAATGCGAGATCACCGGCATCGATTCGACGCCCGATGGACGCACGCTGTTCGTCAACATCCAGCATCCCGGAGAAAATGGCACGGCTGCCGCACCGAGCAGCGGCTGGCCCGCCACCCAGGCGACGGGCACCGCGCCGGCAGGGACGCGGCCGCGATCGTCGACGATCGTGATCACCAAGAATGACGGGGGGATCGTCGGCCTCTGACCGCCGGCGAAGGGGCAGCCTTTTCCCGCTGCCCCGCCGGTTGCACGACAAAAAGAAGCCCGCAGTATCCGGTTGGACACTGCGGGCTTTGCCCCCTTTGGTAACCTTGGTCAGGCGACCTTGACGTTCGCCACTTCGTCGGGTTCGCGCAGCACATAGCCGCGGCCCCAGACGGTTTCGATATAATTGTCGCCGTCGCACGCCATGCTCAGCTTCTTGCGCAGCTTGCAGATGAAGACGTCGATGATCTTGAGCTCGGGCTCGTCCATCCCGCCGTAAAGATGATTGAGGAACATTTCCTTGGTCAGCGTGGTGCCCTTGCGCAGGCTCAGCAGCTCGAGCATCGCATATTCCTTGCCGGTCAGATGCACGCGCGCGCCGTCGACTTCCACGGTCTTGGCGTCGAGATTCACGGCAAGCTTGCCGGTGCGGATCACGCTCTGCGAATGACCCTTCGACCGGCGCACGACCGCGTGGATGCGGGCGACGAGCTCGTCGCGGTGGAACGGCTTGGTGACATAATCATCAGCGCCGAAGCCGAAGCTGCGCACCTTCGAATCCATCTCGGCATTGCCCGACAGGATCAGTACGGGGGTCTGCACGCGGGCGACCCGGAGTTTCTTCAGCACGTCATAGCCGTGCATGTCCGGCAGGTTCAGATCGAGACAGATGATATCGTAATCATAGAGCTTGCCCAGATCGAGGCCTTCTTCGCCAAGATCGGTGGTGTAGACGTTAAAGCCCTCTGCCGAGAGCATCAGTTCAATCGCCTTCGCCGTTGTCGGCTCGTCCTCGATCAGCAGCACGCGCATCTGGCTTCCCCCTGTTGCGGCGACACGCATCCCTGTTTGCGCAGCGCTCACGATACAGCATTAACCAAACAACGGATGAAGGCAAAAGGTTAATTTCCGATTAAACGGCCTGACTCCACGAGTCGCTGGGTATTGACAGGGCGTTCCGGGGGGCATTGGCGGCGGATCTCCTCGGTAAGGAAGCTTATCAAGGCCTCAACGCGCGCGGGCCGGAGCGTGCCGGGCGGCGTCAGCAGGTGCAGCGCGATCGGCGGACTGCTCCAGTCGGTCAGGATCGGCTCGACGCTGCCTGCGGCGATATCGGGACCGATGATGAATTCGGGCAGGAACGCGATGCCGAGCCCCGCGCGCAGCGCCGGCAGGATCGCCTCGCCGCTATTGGCGCTCATCGGGCCGGCCGCGCGCAGGGCGACTTCGGCGCCGCCGGGCCCGTAGAGATGGAGCGGCCCGCTCGCATTGGTGTAGCCGAGCAGCCGGTGCTCGCCGAGCTGTCCGGCATGGCTCGGCCGGCCGTGCCGCGCGAGATAGGCGGGCGCGGCGACGATGTGCATGGCGACAGGGCCGAGCCGCCGCGCGCGCAGCGAGCTGTCGGGCAGACTGCCGATCCGCAGCGCGATGTCGAACCCTTCCGCGACGATGTCGGTCACCGCGTCGCTCAGGTTGAGCTCGATCTCGATGCGGTCGTTATCGGCCAGGAACCGCGCGATCAGCGGGGCGACGTGCGACAGGCCGTAGCTCATCGGCGCGCTCACCCGCACCCGACCGGCGAGCGACGCGGCGCCGTCATGCGCCGCTTCCTCGGCGCCGCGCGCCTCCGCCAGGATGCGCCGCGCACGCTCGGCCAGCGCGCGACCGCTTTCGGTAAGCGCCAGCCTGCGCGACGTCCGGTGGAAAAGCCCGGTGCCCAGCTGCGCCTCCAATCGGGTGATCGCTTTCGACACGGTCGCCTTGGACAGCCCGATCGCGTCGGCGGCGCCGCTGAACGATTTGTGTTCGACGACGCAGGCGAAGATCGCCCAGGCTTCGAGATCAGGTAGGCGCATGTCGACTCTCCCAGCCAGGTCACGTTAGCGACGGAAACGATCGGTTTCCACCGTTTCCATTTACTGCGCAATCGGCATCGCTATCTTGGGCGCAACCAAGGAGTTGCTGCCATGAGCATTACCACCGGATCGATTGTCGACCGCCGCCCGTTCGCGACGCTGGGCCATGCCGATCACGGTTGGCTGAACGCGCGCCACCATTTCTCTTTCGCCGATTATTACGATCCCGACCGGATGGGGTGGGGCGCGATCCGCGTCTGGAACGATGACGAGATCGCACCGAACAGCGGCTTCCCGCCGCACCCCCACCGTGACATGGAGATCATCACCTATGTCCGCACCGGCGCGATCACTCACCAGGATTCGCTCGGCAACCAGGGCCGCACCGGCGCGGGCGACGTGCAGGTGATGAGTGCCGGCACCGGGGTACGCCACGCCGAATATAATCTGGAGTCGGAAACCACCACGCTCTTCCAGATCTGGATCCAGCCCAAGCGGCTCGGCGGCAGCCCCAGCTGGGGCGCGAAGCCTTTCCCCAAGGCCGATCGCAGCGGCCAGTTCGTCACGCTGGCGAGCGGCTTTGCCGAGGACGAGGGCGCGCTGCCGATCCGTGCCGACGCGCGGCTGCTGGCCGCCACGGTCGCGGCGGGCGACTCCGTCAGCTACACGATCGGGGCCGGGCGCCATGCCTATCTCGTCCCGGCGCGCGGCACGATCGAGATCGACGGCGAGCGCATCGACGCGCGCGACGGCGCGGCGATCGTCGGCGGCCGCACGATCACCGTCACCGCGATCGACGAAGCCGAGATCGTTCTCGTCGACAGCGAATAGTCCATCCCAAGCAGGAGCAGTGCTATGACCAAGGTTCTCGTTCTCTATTACTCGTCCTATGGCCATATCGAGCAGATGGCCGATGCGGTTGCCGAAGGTGCGCGTTCGGCGGGTGCCGATGTCGACATCCGCCGCGTGCCCGAAACCGCGCCGCAAGCGGTGGTCGAGGCCGCGCATTTCAAGACCGACACCGCGCATCCGGTGATCGAGGGGCCGCAGGTGCTCAGCCAGTATGACGCGATCATCGTCGGCACGCCGACCCGGTTCGGGCGGATGTCGAGCCAGATGGCGAGCTTCTGGGACACCGCCGGTGGCGTGTGGATGTCGGGCGCGCTACACGGGAAGGTCGGCGGGGCCTTCACCTCGACCGCGACCCAGCATGGCGGGCAGGAGACAACGCTGTTCTCGGTCATCACCAACCTGCTCCATTTCGGGTTGACGATCGTCGGGCTCGACTATGGCCATCAGGCGCAGATGGGCGTCGACGAAGTGCTGGGCGGCGCACCCTATGGCGCGACCACCATCGCGGGTGGCGACGGCAGCCGCCAGCCGAGCGCGATCGACCTTGCGGGTGCCCGCTATCAGGGTCGCCGCATCGCCGAAGTCGCGGCCAAGCTCGCCGCCTGAGGCCCGAGGGTGCCGCCGTTCAGCGCGGCGGCACCAGAAAGCCCGATGCGGGGGCCAGCGCCCGTACCGCGCTGTCCTGCGTCGCCGGCCGCGCCGGGAAGGCTGCGCGCGCGCCCGCAAAAGTCGCCCGCGCCGCCGCCGCGCCGGGGGTCAGCATCGATGTCCCCACCCAGCGCCAGTGCCACGGCTCCCACGTCACGCCTTGGGCATTGCCCGCCGGAAAGCTCAGCTCGAAGCCATATTCGGGCCCGTGCAGCATCAGCCAGCGTCCCGCCGCGCTATTGCCGAAACACGCGCTGACATCGCCGCAGCCGGGCGAGGGGCGGGTGCCGAAATCGATCGCATAGCCGGTCGCGTGCTCGCTATATCCCGGCGGCCCGACGAAGCGCGCCCGGTCAGCGGCGGTGCGCGCGCGCTTCTTCGGGCCGATCGCGCCGCAGAACACCTGGCGCTGATGCGCGATCGACCGATAACAGGAGACCGAGCGCAGCCGTCCCTTCACCTGCGGATCAGCATTGGCCGCCGCCAGCATCCGTCCCAGATCATAGGCGACTTCGGGCCGCACCCGGCACGGCGCGCCGATCGCAAAGCCTGCCGGTGCGGCCACCAGATCGACGGCGCGCGCCTCGTCATAGCGGATATGGCCGAGCATCCGCCCGTCGACCGGCGCCACCTCCTGGCGCGGGCATAGCAGTTCGGCGCGTGCGGCTTGTCCAGCCATCGTCACACAGGCCAGCGCGGCAACGATCGCGTGCTTCACGAATCCTCCGGTTCTTTCGATATTTGCAAGCTCTGGCATGTCGGCGCCAACACTGGCAAGGGCAGTTGGATGCTGGCCGACCATGTTCTTTTCATCGACGCTGAGGCGATCGTCATTGACAAGCCGAGCGGCCTGCCGGTCGATCCGCCGCGTGACGGCGCGCTCAGCCTTGAGAACCACCTGCAGGGCCTGACTTTCGGGTTTCAGCGCTGGCCGGTCGCGGTCCACCGGCTCGACCGCGACACCAGCGGCTGCCTGCTGCTGTCGCGCAATCCCAAGGCGCAGGCGCGCTTTCAGGCGGCGTTCGAGAGCGGCATCGTCGCCAAGCGCTACCTCGCCGTGCTCGACGGCGTGCCGGTGGGCGAGAGCGGGCTGATCGACCTCGCGCTCGCCAAGGTCAGCACCGCCCGCGACGGATGGCGGATGACCGGCGACGCGAACGGCAAGCCTTCGCGCACCCACTGGCGGCTGCTCCGCACCGAGGGCGGCCAGTCGCTGGTCGAGTTTCGCCCCGAAACCGGCCGCACCCACCAGATCCGCGTCCACGCCGCCGAAGGGCTGGGCTGCCCGGTCGCGGGCGATCCGGTCTATGGCAAGGCCGGGCCGCACGGCATGCTGCTCCACGCCGCCGAACTAAGCGTGCCGCGCGGCGCCAAACCGCCGGTCCATGCGATCGCGCCGACGCCGCCGCGCTTCGCCGCCGCCGGTTTCGACCATCCCGAGCCGAAGGCGACCGGGCCGATCGACCCGGCGGCGCCGCCTGCTGCCCCGGCTGGCGCCGCATCGGATCATGGCTGACTTCGTCCTGCCCGAGCAGGCGATCGAGGAAAAGTTCCTCGCCGCGACCGGCCCGGGCGGCCAGAATGTCAACAAAGTCGCGACCGCCTGCCAGCTCCGCGTCAATGTCTTCGCGCTCGGCCTCGCGCCTGATGTCTATGCGCGGCTGAAGGCGCTGGCGGGGAGTCGGATGACCGCGACCGGCACGCTCGTCATCACCGCACGGAAATACCGAACCAAGGAAGCCAACCGCACCGACGCCCGCGCCCGCGCCGCCGCGCTGATCGCCGCCGCGCACGAACGCCCGGTGCGGCGCGTGAAGACCAGGCCGTCGAAGGCTGCCAAGGCGCGACGGGTCGATGCGAAGAAGGGGCGCAGCGCCGTCAAGGCCGGGCGCGGGCGGGTGGTGGTGGATTGATACAATCGGGGACCGTTCCGGCCAAATAATTCGCTGTGTTGAAAAGGGTTGCACGCCCTTGACGACGCAATCGCGCTATGATGTGATGTGATCACATTACATGAGCACGGGAGCAGCGTATCATGATGCAGTCCAATTATCGGCGCCAGTGGTATCGCGCCGTTTCGCCGATCGACGGCGAACCCATGTCGGACATCAACACGACGCCTTTGATCGATGTGCTGCTGGTGCTGCTGATCATGTTCATCATCACGATCCCGATCGCAACGCATCAGATCCCGATGAACCTGCCACAGGCCGGCCCGGTTCGGTTCGCAGAACAAGTGCCCCACCTGCTGGTGATAACGCAAAGCGGCGCGGTGACACTCGATGGCGCGCGGGTTGACGGCAGGGCCTTGTCCGGCCGCCTTGCTGCTCTTGCCGCCGACCCTCGCGCCGAACTCCGCATCACCACTGACCCCGCTGCGCGCTATGAAGTGTTTGCGGAGACGCTCGCTGAAGTGAAACGGGCGGGTATCACCCGGCTGGGGTTTGTCGGGAACGAACCCTTTGGCAGGTGATTTTGTCAGGTGTCGCCGGGGAGCGCGGATTAGCGGGCGCTAATCCGCTGCGCGACGCGCCTCACTCCGCCGCTATCCCCGCCTTCGCGAACATATCCTCGCCGTCGCCCGCATCCTCGTTCGCCGCCGGGACCGCCTTCACCTTCTGGCGCTTGTCGAAGCTGTCCCACACGTCGTTCCAGTTCCCGCGGGTCGCGCCCTTCGAATATTCCGTCGCGCGCTGTTCGAAGAAATTGGCGTGCTCCACCCCGTTCAGCAGCGGGGCGAGCCAGGGCAAGGGGTGTTCGTCTATCATATAGATGGGCTTCAGGCCCAACTGGCCCAGCCGCCAGTCGGCGATATAGCGGATGTATTTCTTGATTTCCTTCGGCGTCATCCCCGTCACCGGGCCCTGTTCGAAGGCGAGGTCGATGAAGGCGTCCTCCAGCCGCACCGTCGTCTGGCACACGTCCATGATGTCGTCCTTCACCGCCTTGGTCAGGCAGTCGCGCTCCTTCACGAATTCGTGGAACAGTCGGACAATGCCTTCGCAGTGCAGGCTTTCGTCGCGCACGCTCCAGCTGACGATCTGGCCCATGCCCTTCATCTTGTTGAAGCGCGGGAAGTTCATCAGCATCGCGAACGACGCGAACAGCTGCAGCCCTTCGGTAAAGCCGCCGAACATCGCCAGCGTGCGCGCGATATCCTCATCGGTGTCGACGGTGAATTTCTGCAGATAGTCGTGCTTGTCCTTCATCTCGGCATATTCGAGGAACATGCCATATTCGCTCTCGGGCATGCCGATCGTGTCGAGCAGGTGGCTGTAGGCAGCGATGTGGACCGTTTCCATGTTGCTGAACGCGGCCAGCATCATCTTGATCTCGGTCGGCTTGAACACGCGGCCATATTTGTCGTGGTAGCAATCCTGCACCTCGACATCGGCCTGGGTGAAGAAGCGGAAGATCTGCGTCAGCAGGTTGCGCTCATGCGCCGACAGCTTCTGCGCCCAGTCGCGGCAATCCTCGCCCAGCGGCACTTCCTCGGGCATCCAGTGGATCTGCTGCTGGCGCTTCCAGAAGTCATAGGCCCAAGGATATTCGAAGGGCTTGTAGGTCTTGCGGGCGGAGAGAAGGGACATCGGCGGGGCCTTTCAGATTACAACTATATGGTTTTGATACCTTGCACCGGCCCCAACAGGCCGAAGCAAAGCGCTGTGAAGAAGATCAACATGAACGATGCAGCAATCATCTGGATGATCCCGAGCAACCGAACGCGGGCAATAGGCATGTCGCCGCCCTTAAGCGGGAAACCGACAATCGTTTTTCCGTGCCACGGATTGCGATCCATTCGGAAAAAGCGAAGGCCGTTGAGAAATACGCCAACGCAAATCGCTGAGGTGATCGCTAAAAACAATCGGCCGTCCGTCACCGTCCCCCTCCCCAGCTGCCGAGCGCAAAGGCAAAGCCGCCGAGGATCACCGCGCCCGCGCCGAGCATCGTGCCGGCGATGCGGCGGCGGTAGATTGCGGCATCGCTCGTCGCCGGGCGGGTGAGCGTGAAGGCCGCAGCGCCCAAGGCTGCGACCGCGACCAGCGCCATGATGACCGGCGCGGTGAACAGGGCGGCGAGCGTCTCCATCACCTTTCGCGATCAACCCTCACCACGCGGCAGGCGGAGCCGCTCGGGCGGCACGGGGCCGAACATCGCGGTTTCGATCTGCACCAGCCGACTTTCATGGTTGCTGATCTGGCTTTCCAGCCGATCAAGACGGGCTTCCATCCGCGCCACCTTGTCGTCCATCAGCATCAGCCGACGGACGTCGCCCATCAATTGCCGCCAGAAGCTCACGCCGCTTTGCCCCGGGCATGCAGCGCGCCGTCGCGGATCGCGGCGATCCGATCCCAGTCGATTGCGGGATCGGCAGCGAGTCTGGCGCGTACCTGCTCGCGATAGTCGCTCGACTGGAGATGCGCCATGCGCGCCTCATGTGCCTCGCCGCGTTCGATCATCCTATCAAAGGCGGCATCCATGCGGCTGATCGCCGCACTGAATTCGGGCAGCATCGACTCCAGCGCGTGCTTTGCCTCGATGTCGTCAGGATCATAACCCAGCGCCGCCTGCCGCACGAGCTCGCTCACCGAAATGCCGAGCTGTTCGGCACGCGCGACGATCGCCGCCTTGTCGGCGGGCGAAACGAGCAGCGTCAGGCGATCGGTCTTCATGGCATCATTCCCGTCATATGCGTATGTGTATTCACATAAGCACAATGTCGCTTACTGACAAGCAAGGCACTCGTCGTAATCGGTGTTGGGCAGCTCGATCTTCTTCGCTTCGGGGGTGTTGTCGGCCTCGACCCCGCCTGCAAACCCGGCGCGCTGGATGCTCTTCGAACGCAGATAGTAGAGCGACTTCACCCCCAGCTCCCATGCGCGGAAATGGAGCATCAGCAGGTCCCATTTCTCGACATCGGCGGGGATGAACAGGTTCAGCGACTGCGACTGGTCGATATAGGGCGTGCGATCGGCGGCGAGTTCGATCAGCCACCGCTGGTCGATCTCGAAGCTGGTCTTGTAGCAGTCCTTTTCCTCCTGACTAAGGAAGTCGAGATGCTGGACCGAGCCGCCATTCTCCAGGATCGAACTCCACACGCCTTCGCTGTTCTTCGCCTTTTCGATCAGCAGCTTCTCCAGATAGGGATTGCGGATCGAGAAGCTGCCCGACAGCGTCTTGTGGGTATAGATATTGGCCGGGATCGGCTCGATGCACGCGCTCGTGCCGCCGCAGATGATGCTGATCGACGCGGTCGGCGCAATCGCCATCTTGCACGAAAAGCGCTCCATCACCCCCTGGTCGGCGGCGTCGGGGCAGGGGCCGCGCTCGACCGCGAGCTGCATCGATGCCTCATCGACCTGCGCGCGGATGTGCTTGAAGATGCGCAGGTTGTACTGCTTGGCCATCGCCCCTTCGAACGGCAGCCCGCGCGCTTGCAGGAAGCTGTGGAAGCCCATGACGCCCAAGCCCACCGAGCGTTCGCGCGCGGCGGAATAGGCGGCGCGCTCCATCCCCGGCTCGGCGCGGTCGATATAGTCCTGCAGAACATTGTCGAGGAAACGCATGACGTCCTCGATAAAGCCCTTGGCGTCCTTCCACTCGTCCCAGGTTTCGAGGTTGAGCGACGACAGGCAGCACACCGCGGTGCGATCCTTGCCGAACTGGTCGCGGCCGGTCGGCAGCGTGATCTCGCTGCACAAGTTCGACGTCGACACCTTCAGCCCGACGTCGCGGTGGTGCTTGGGCATCGCCTTGTTCACATGGTCGGCAAAGACGATATAGGGTTCGCCGGTCGCCAGCCGGGTCTCGACGAGCTTCTGGAACAGGCTGCGCGCATCGACCTTGCCGCGCACCGACCCGTCCTTGGGGCTCTTCAGCTCCCACTCGGCGCCGGCGCGCACGGCTTCCATGAAGGCGTCTGGAATCAGCACGCCGTGGTGGAGGTTGAGCGCCTTGCGGTTGAAGTCGCCCGAGGGTTTGCGGATTTCGAGGAACTCCTCGATCTCGGGATGCGAGATGTCGAGATAGCAGGCCGCCGACCCGCGCCGCAGCGACCCCTGCGAAATCGCGAGCGTCAGCGAATCCATCACCCGCACGAACGGGATGATGCCGCTGGTCTTGCCGTTCAGGCCGACCGGCTCGCCGATGCCGCGGACATTGCCCCAATAGGTGCCGATGCCGCCGCCGCGCGACGCCAGCCAGACATTCTCGTTCCAGGTGTCGACAATCCCTTCGAGGCTGTCGGGCACCGAATTGAGGTAGCAGGAAATCGGCAGGCCGCGCCCGGTGCCGCCGTTCGACAGCACCGGCGTCGCGGGCATGAACCACAGCTTCGAGATATAGTCATAGATGCGCTGGGCGTGACCCGCGTCGTCGGCATAGGCGGAGGCGACGCGCACGAACAGATCCTGGAAGGTCTCGCCGGGCAGCAGATAGCGGTCCGACAGCGTATCCTTGCCGAAATCGGTGAGCAGCGCGTCGCGGCCGTGATCGACCTCGACCGGATAGGGCTGCGGCTTCACCGACTTGCTGTCGCGCAGCGGCGCCGGGGCAGCGTCTGCCGCCAAAGCCTTTGCCACGCCGGCCGCGGCACCTGCGGCAGCCGCTTCGACCAGATCGGTCGCGTCCTGAGCCATGCTGTCCATGTTCGCTTCCTGGCCTTCCCGAAAATCCATCACTGCTCCATCCCTGCCTCGCGGACCTTCAATCGATCCGACTCGGGGGCGAACCCCCATGCTATCATCGACGAGCGGCGAGACGAGAACAAAAAGTGTCCGTCGTCTCGTCCGAGGCGCAGGATTTTCCGCCTCGCAACATGGCGTTGCGATGACCGATCTACCAGCGCTTGGGTTCGCCCCCGAACTCGACCACAACAGATTGTGCCCATTCGTCGCGGCAAGCAAGACGGTAAATGACAGTTTAGGGACTCGGTTCGTCGCTCAAATGAGTCGGTTCACGGCATGCGATGAATCGTCCACAGGCGCGACGCGCGGACTTGGGCGGGATCGGCAAAATGCAAGAGAACGATGGGGGAACGAAAATATATTCGGCGCTTGCCCCATCCCCCGCGCGCTAAATTTCGCAGTCGATGATCGTCGCAGAGAGATGGTCGACAAAGGCGCGCACCCGCGCGGGTGGGGCGATGTCGGTGCGATAGAGGACGTGTACCGGTACCGGCGACGGCGCCCATTCGGGCAGCACGCGCACCAGCGCGCCGCTTGCGACAGGGCGTGCCGCGACGAATTGCGGCACCACGGCAATGCCGGCCCCGCCTTCGGCTGCGGCGCAGACGGCTTCGGGATCGTCGATCTGCAGCCGCGGGGCATAACGCACCGTCACCACGTCGCGACCGCGCCGCAGCTCGACCTCGTGCGCCTTGTTCGGCGGACCGATTTCGAGCAGCCGGTGCTTCGCGAGATCCTGTGGCCGTTCGGGCGCGCCGTGCGCCGCGAGATAGGTGGGCGCCGCGACCGTCCAGAACCCGATATCGGCAAGCTTGCGGTTGGACAGATCGGCGCTCGCCGACGAGCGGAGGCGGATCGCGATATCGACCTGGCCCGGGCCCGATCCGACCTCGATCCGCGCCGGTGTCAGCCACAGCGCGACCTCCACATCGGGATAGCGATCGAGAAAGGCGGGCAGGTGCGGCACGACAAACGCGCGGGCGAACGGCCCCGTCGCCGATATCGTCAGCCTGCCGCCAGCCCCGCCCGCGCATGACCGGAAGATGCTTTCGGCCTCGACCCCGCAATCATGGAGTCGCCGGGCGTGCGGCAGAAAATCCCGCCCATCCTCGGTCAGGGCAACGACGCGCGCGCCCCGCGTGAGCAGCCGTCGATCGACCGCCGATTCGAGTCGCTCGATCTGCCGAGACACCGATGATTTCGGCATTCTCAGCCGCCGCGCGGCCTCGCTGAAGCTGCCTGTCGCTGCCACTTCGAGAAAGACGCGGGTGTCGCTTAACTGGATCATCGTTCGCAAATCCGGGCCGATATAGGCCAGATATGGTCGATTGAACCGGTCCTGTGAAGGTCATATCGGTGGCGTGCTCGACCGGCCGACCCGCCGGGCCGAGTTCGGCAGCGTCTGATCGCGGCGCCCGCCGAGCCTGCCCACGCCGATCGATCGAGGGACGCGATGGAACCAAAGACCTATTTCCACCTGGTCGGCTACACCATCGCGCTTGCCGGGTTCGCGCTGCTCTATTGGTCGGCCCGCGATCGGCTGGCGACGATGAGCCGCGATGCGCAGCTGAAGGTGCTGATTCCGGTCCATTTCTTCCGCTATTTCGGGCTGACGGCGATGCTGCCGGGGATCTTCAACCTGGCGCCAGCCGGCTTTTCGCAGGATTATCTGTTCCAGATCATGGCCGGCGACGTGCTGGTCGCGTTGCTCGCGCTGATCGCCTTTGCCGCCGTGCAGTCGCGCAGCGCCGCGCGTATCGGCGTGGTGTGGGCGTTCAACATCGTCGGGACGCTCGATTATCTGAACGCGGCCGCCCGCGTGACGCCGAGCATCCACGACGCGAATATCCTGGGGCCGTTCGGCTGGATCGTCATCACGGTGATGCTGCCGGCATGGCTGGTCAGCCATGTCGCCATCTTCCTGACCCTGATGTCGAAGCAGCGCCCCTGAGCGCTGCGTCACGCGCGCCTTCCGACCGCAAGCAGGCAGGAGTTTGAGATGAACGACACGACCAAGGCATGGGGCGTCGGCGGATATGGCCCGGTCGAATCGCTCGCGCTGATCGATTATCCGGTTGCCCGCCCCGGCGCGGGTGAAGTGCTGATCGATGTCGCGGCGATGGCGCTCAATCCGCTCGATCTGAAGCTGATGAGCGGGCAGATGAAGGATCTCATGCCCGTCGACATGCCGTTCGTGCCGGGCAGCGACGTGACCGGCACGGTCGTCGCGGTCGGCGACGGCGTCGATGGACTAGCACCCGGGCAGCCGATCGTCGCGAGCAGCTGGAACGGCGCGCTCGCGCGGCGCGCGCTGCTGCCCGCCAGCGCGCATGTGGTCGCCGTGCCCGCGACCGCCAACCTGCACGAACTCGCCGCGCTGCCGATGGCGGGACTGACCGCGCTCAACATCCTGCGCAATCTCTTCCATACTCACAATAACCTCTTCGCCAGATGGCACCGCCCAGACCTCTGGTAAGAATTTCAAAATATCATCCGCTGACGTGTCGGGTAATACTTTCCGCAGCGTGTGGCGTAGCCTGGGATCCCCCTG
>PKED01000063.1 GCA_002863155.1 Sphingomonadaceae bacterium
GAGGCGAT
Source organism: Sphingomonadaceae bacterium (assembly GCA_002863155.1). GTDB lineage: Bacteria > Pseudomonadota > Alphaproteobacteria > Sphingomonadales > Sphingomonadaceae > Sphingomonas. The sequence continues at coordinate 9 of PKED01000063.1, forward strand.
CCCCGCCCCCGTGCTCGCCGCGATCGGGCCGGCGCCGAAGGTCGGGCGCCCGCGCTGGCTGACGCTCGCCGACCGGATCAAGGCCGCGACCCCGGCCCGGGTCGAGGCCGCCCTCGCCGCCCCGGGGCTCGCCGGCAAGGCCTCGGACGAGCGCTTCGCGGTGATCCTGAATGCGCTCGCCGCCCCGCCGCCGCGCAAGGCGAAGGCGCGGGCGGAGACGGTCAAGGATGCACGGGGCGTGAAGTTCGCGCGCATCGAGCGCAGCTCCGAGGGCATGCGCGTGACCCTCGACGAGACGGCGGAGCCGGGCTTCTCCGAGTACCTGGCCGAGCGGCTGCCCGAGATGCTCGCGGCGTATCGGCAGAGCAGGGGCTGAACGGGCCCGCCGGCCGACGGGGTCGGCGGCGCACGTCGACGGACGCCGTCCGGCCGCGAGGCGGGGCAGGGGATCCGGACCCCTCGGGCGCCGGCCGGGCCCGCGCCGCGCTGGAGGGGCGCGACTATGTCGTGCCCGACGACGTGAAGGCACTGGCGATCCCGGCGCTGCGTCACCGCGTGCTGCTGTCGCCGGCCGCCCAGATCGATGGTCGTCAGATCGAAGCGATCGTCACCGACATGGTCGACGCGACGGAGGCGCCGCGTTGATCTATCCGAGCGGTCGCGCGGTGGGACTGGCGGTGGCGGGGATCCTGCCGGCGTTCGTCGTCGCGTTGCTGCTGCCCGGAATCTGGTATCTGGGGCTGGCCTGGACCTGCGTGGCGATCGCCTTCACGCTCGCCGACATCGCCGCCGCGCCGCCGCGATCAAGCCTCAACGTAACCGTCAATTCGTCGGGGCGGGTCGGCATCGGCAGCGTCGTCGATATCGATGTGATCGTCACCCAATCGCCGCCACGCGCGCGGCGGATCGCGCTCCGGCTCGGCCATGACAGCCGCCTCGTACCGCTCAAGAGCGACGAGGCGACGATCGTCCTGCCTCAGGATCGCGCGACGCTGTCTTACCGCGCGCAGCGGCGCGGCATCGCGTCGGTCGACCGGCTCTGGCTGCGCTGGCAGGGCCCGTTCGGGATGGCGTGGAAGCAGATGGTGGTGCAGGTCGGCCACGGCATCGCGGTGATGCCCGATGTCGACAGCGTCCGCGAACAGGCGATCGCCCTGCTGCAAAGCAACTCGCTGGTCGGTGAGATCGCGCGCCGCCAGCATGGCCAAGGCCGCGAATTCGATTCCCTGAAGGATTATCAGCCCGGCATGGGCCGCCGCTTCATCGACTGGAAGCGCAGCGCCCGCCACGGCCAGCTGCTGGTCAAGGATTTCCAGGTCGAGCAGAACAACAACATCGTCCTCGCGGTCGATAGCGGGCGGTTGATGTGCGAGCCGATCGACGATGTGCCGCGCGTCGACCGCGCCGTCACCGCCGCGCTGCTGATGGCATTCGTCGCGCTGAAGGGCGGCGATCTGGTGAGCCTGTTCAGCTTCGATTCGCGACCGCGCGTCAGCACCGGCGCGACCCGCGGAACCGACCGTTTCCTAATGCTCCAGCGGCTCGCCGCCGAGATCGACTATTCGACCGAGGAAACCAATTTCACCCTCGCGCTGACCACGCTGGCGGGCAAACTGACGCGGCGGTCGCTGATCGTCATCTTCACCGATTTCGTCGATCCGGTCAGCGCCGAACTGATGCTGCGGGTTACCGGACGGCTGACCGAACGCCATGTCGTGCTGTTCATGCTGATGCGCGATCAGGAGCTCGAAAGCCTGGCCGATGCGATTCCCGACACGCTCGACGACGTCGCGCGCGCGGTGACGGCGGGCGCCCTGTTGCGCGAACGCGATCTGGTGATCGGGCGGCTGAAGCTGCTCGGCGCGGATGTGATCGAGGCCGACCACAGGGCGATGGGGACCGAACTCGTCGCGCGTTATCTCGCGCTCAAGCGCCGGGGCACGTTGTGAGTATGCGAGCGCCATATGGCCAGAGCGCATCCAGCTTCCGCGCCGAACGCGAAGCGGGATGGATCGAGTTCGAAGCGCTGCTCGACCGGGTCGAACGGCGATCGCCGCGCGCCTTGTCTGAAGACGAATTGCTGCGACTGCCGACCCTTTACCGCTCGACGCTTTCCTCGCTGTCGGTGGCGCGGGCGATCTCGCTCGATGCTGGGCTGATCGCCTATCTCGAAGCGCTGACGCTGCGCGGCTATCTCTATTTGTACGGCGTCAAGGAAGGGATCGGAAAGCGGATCGTCCGCTTCTTCCTCACCGACTGGCCGAACGCCGTCGGCAGTCTGTGGCGGGAGACCTGGGCGTCGTTTGCGCTGTTGGTGATCGGCGCGGTGGCCGGATATCGCCTGGTCGCCGCCAGCCCCCTCTGGTTCGAAGCGATCATGCCAAGCGCACTTGCCGGCGGGCGCGGGCCCAACGCCAGTGCCGAGGCGCTTCGCCAGGTGCTCTACGACGGCGGCAAGGGCCAGTTCCTGTCGGGCTTTGCGGCGATGCTGTTCGTCCATAACGCGCAGGTATCGCTGCTCGCCTTCGCGCTCGGCTTTGCGCTGGCGGTGCCGACCAGCCTGCTGGTGCTGTTGAACGGCTGCCTGCTCGGCGCGCTATTCCAGGTCTATGCCGCCAAGGGCCTCGGCATCGAACTCGGCGGCTGGCTTTCGATTCATGGCACGACCGAGCTGTTCGCGATCATCCTGTCGGGCGCGGCCGGAATGCGGATCGGTACGGCAATTGCCTTTCCCGGCAAGGAGAGCCGGTTGAAGGCGGCGACACGGGCCGGCCGGGTGAGCGCGAGCGCGATGCTGGGCGTCGTCGCGATGCTGCTGGTGGCGGGCCTGCTCGAAGGGATCGGCCGACAGACGATCACCAGCGACATTGTCCGCTATGCGATCGGCGGCGCGATGCTGTTGTTCTGGCTCGGCTATTTCTACCTGTTGCCAAGGATGGCGCATGGCCCGCGCTGAACGCCGCATCAGAGACATGCGCCGCTCGCTCGTCACGCCCGAAGGCGTCGACCTCGGCATCCTGCTGGCGGACGCGGCACCGCGCGCGGCTGCGTTCTTGATCGACGCGATGATCATGATCGTGACGATGATCCTCGTCTCGATCGCGCTGATCGCCGGGCTGGTGCGCTATCATGCGAGCGGCGGGGAGCCGATCGCGATCCTGTGGATGGTGTTCTTCTTCGGCTTGCGCAACTGCTACTTCATCCTGTTCGAGGCCGGGCGACGCGCGGCGACGCCGGGCAAGCGCATCATGAACCTGCGGGTCATCAGCCGCGACGGGACCGGCCTGTCGATCGACCAGGTGATCGCCCGCAACCTGATGCGCGAGATCGAGGTGTTCCTGCCGCTGACACTTCTCGCCAGCCGGGCGGCGAACGGCACGGCGGATGCGCTGTTGAGCATTATCGGGCTCGGCTGGGCGCTGATCTTCACCTTCTTCCCGCTGTTCAACCGCGACCGGATGCGGATCGGCGACCTGCTCGCCGGGACCGGTGTGATCCTCGCGCCGCGCCGCAAGCTGCTCGCCGATCTTGCGGCCGCAGCCCCCCCGCCCGCCACCTTCGGCTTCACCGAAGCGCAGTTCGACGCCTATGGGATTGCCGAGCTCCAGCGGCTCGAAGAGGTGTTGCGCGATCGCAACGACGAGGCGTGCTGGGTGGTCGCGCGCGCGATCGAACAGCGGATCGGCTGGCAGGGCGACCTGCGCGATGCCCGCGCCTTTCTGACCGCCTATTATGAAGGACTGCGCGCGCATCTCGAACGCGAAGTGCTGTTCGGGGTGCGCCGCGCCGACAAACATGCGGGTTGAAGCAGGCGCCGAGCCCCAAGCGCCGGCCGCCGGCCCGTGGTGGCGGCATCTTTATGTGCAAGTCGTCGCTGCCATTCTGCTCGGCGCTGTGGTCGGCCATTATTGGCCCGCGACCGGCGAGGCGCTCAAGCCGCTTGGCGACGCCTTCATCAAGCTGGTCAAGATGGTCATCGCGCCGGTGATCTTCCTGTCGGTCGTCAGCGGCATCGCCGGCATGCGCGATCTGAGCGGCGTCGGCCGGGTCGCTGCCAAGGCCTTCGCCTATTTCATCACCGTGTCGACCGGCGCACTGATCCTGGGGCTGATCGTCGCCAATGTCGTTCGGCCCGGCGCGGGGCTGAACATCGATCCGGCCAGCCTCGATCCCGGCGCCGTCGCCGATTATGTCAGCAAGGCGCACGACACAACGATCGTCGGCTTTCTGACCGACATCATCCCGACCACCCTCGTCTCCGCGCTTACCGACGGATCGATCCTGCAGACGCTGTTCGTCGCGATCCTGTTCGGCATCGCGCTTTCGCTGGTCGGTCAGCCTGCCGCGCCTGTGCTCGATCTCGTCGAGCGGCTGGCGCTTGTGGTGTTCCGACTGGTCGGCATGCTGATGCGGCTTGCCCCGATCGGCGCATTCGGGGCGATCGCCTTCACGATCGGAAAGTTCGGGCTGGGCACGCTGGTCAATCTCGGCGCGCTCGTCGCGACCTTCTATGCCACGTCGCTGGTCTTCGTGATCGTCGTGCTCGGGATCATCGCGCGAGTGCACGGCTTTTCGGTTATCCGCCTGATCCTCTATCTCCGCGCGGAGCTGCTGCTGGTTCTCGGCACGTCATCGTCCGAAGCCGCGCTGCCGAGCCTGATCGCGAAGCTGGAAGCCGCAGGCTGCGAGCGCAGCATCGTCGGCCTGGTCGTCCCGACCGGCTATTCGTTCAACCTCGACGGCACCAACATCTACATGACGCTGGCGGCGCTGTTCATCGCCCAGGCGGTCGGCGTCGAGTTGACGATCGGCCAGCAGCTCGCATTGCTCGGCGTGGCGATGCTGAGCTCGAAGGGCGCGGCGGGCGTTACCGGCGCGGGCTTCATCACGCTCGCGGCGACGCTGTCGATCGTGCCGTCGGTCCCGGTCGCCGGCATGGCGCTGATCCTGGGGATCGACCGCTTCATGTCCGAATGCCGCAGCCTGACCAACTTCATCGGCAATGCCGTCGCGACGATCGTCGTCGCGCGCTGGGAAGGCGCGCTCGACCGTTCCCGCCTGGCTCAAGCCCTGGCCGGGCCATCAGCCGAGCCGGGCGACCCGGCCGCCTGACCTCAAAGTCAGGCGGTCCACACCTTGTCGAGCGCCGTGCAGAACGCCTTCATATCGGCCATCGATCCGATCGTGATCCGCGACACGGTCGGCCAGATAGGCCACGACCGGCCGATCTCGACGCTCTGCGTCCGGAATGCGGCCTGCATTTCCTTCGCGGGCTTCGACTTCCAGTCGATCATCACCATGTTGACGGCGGTGGGCACGACCCGGAGCCCGCGCGCCTTGAGGTGATCGAGCGTCATGCCGCGCGCAGCCTCCATCTCGGCCTTGCGGGCGGCGATCAGCCGTGCCGCCGTCAGGCTCGCGGTCGCGCAGGCGAGCGACGGCAGCGGCAGCGCGCCCGACTGCATCCCCCCGTCATAGCGCATCATCTTGGCGATATTGGCGGGATTGGTCATCACGAAGCCCATCCGCATTCCAGCCATGCCGAAAATCTTCGAAAAGGTCCGGAGCACGACCACATCCTTGTGCCGGGCGGCGAGCGACGAGGCGACCGGCGCGCCCGCGAAATGAATATAGGCCTCGTCGATCAGCACCACCGCGCCGTCGGGCTTGTTGGCGATCAGCCATTCGATGTCGGCGATCGGCGTGATCGTCCCGGTCGGGTTGTTGGGCGTGCAAATATAATACATCCCGGCCTTGGGATTGGCGGCGAGCATGGCCCTAACGTCATGGCGGAAGTCGGGCGTCAGCGGGACTCGCGCGACCGGCGCGCCGAGCCACTCCGCCGTGCGCCCGGCCAGCTCGAAGGTCGGATCGGCGGTCACGAGGCCGCGTTCGGGCGAGCAGAAGCTGACCACTGCGCGCGACAGCGGATCGCTCGATCCGGGCCAGGGGGCAACGTGATCCGCCGGAATGCCCTCCACCGCCGTCACTGCCTTGATGAAGTCGCCGCGCTCGTCGCGCGGGGAATAGCGGTTGCTGCTGGCGATCATCCGCGTGGCGGCGAGCTGCCCAGGCATCAGCGGGCCGGTCCAGCATTCGTTCGCGCCGATCCGCGTCTTGGCGCTCGGTGCCGGATCCGGGACGCCGCCCGAGGCCCAGGCGGGCGCGCCGCGCATCGCGGCCAGACTGCCGACTCCGAAAACGGCCGCCAATCTCGCCAGATCGCGGCGCTGATAGCCGCGGGTCAACAGATCATCCTGCGCTTCTTCGGGCAGGCTTGTCAGCGTCTCAACATTCGCATCATTCATCGCGACGTCTCCCCAAAAATCACTACCTCAACAGTTTATGGTCACATTCTCATTGAATTGCTGAACATGACGATCGAAATGAAGATCAGATACACGCCAAAGATCCGCCGAAGCGGCAGCGCCGACATGCCGTGTGCCGCCGCCACGCCAAGCGGCGCGGTCAGCACCGACATCGAAGTGATGACCGCCGTCGCGGGCAGGTTGACATAGCCGAGCGAGCCCCAGGGCAGCCCCGCTTCCCGCAACCCGATCAGCACGAAGCCGATCGCGCTCGGGATCGCGATCAGCGCGCCCACGCCCGATGCCGTCGCGATCGCGCGGTGGATCGATCGCCCGTGCAGCGTCATCACCATGATCGCAATCGTGCCGCCGCCGATGCCGAGCAGCGACGAGAACGTGCCGAGCCCGCCCGCGATCGCGACCCGCGGCGCCATGCCGGGCATGTCGTCACCCAGCTTGCGGTCGGCCAGTCGCGGCAACAGGAACAGCAGCGACATCAGCCCGACGCCGACGGCGAAGATCATCGTGAGGACATGGCCGTCGATCCGCCCCGCCAGCACCACGCCGACCGCATCGCCCAGGATCAGCCACGGCGCCCAGGACCACAGGATCGGGAACTCGACCGCGCCACGCCGGGCATGCGAATGCAGCGACCGGATCGATGTGATGATGATCGTCGCCGCCGATGTGCCGATCGCGACATGTGCCAGCTGCGCCTTGTCGCCGCCGAACAGCGGCAGGACGATCAGCAGCGCTGGCACGACGATGAAGCCGCCGCCGATGCCGAAAATGCCCGCGGCAAAGCCCGCGACCAGCCCGGCGGCGATCAGCGCGACGAAGGGGATACCCCAATTCAGCACCAGCTCTGTCAACCGAGACCCCCCGTTCAGCTTGGGCCTCTCCTGCGGCGGCGCAGTATCGCGCAACGATCTGACGCGTTACACCCCTGCGTTGAACGAGAGTGCCAACAGCGGTGCGGCAACGCAACTGATTATGTCGCGGCTGCCTTTGCGGCTAATTAAGCCCCAGCGCCGGCAGATCGGCGGCGGCGGCGGCCAGTTCGGCCCGGGCGACGATCTGGCGATATTCGGCATCGAGCTTGCGGACGCCGGCGTCGGCGGCGGCTTCCTCGCGCACATTGACGAGGAAGAAATCGCTCGCCCCCATCGAGAAGCGCCGCGCTTCGGCCCGCGCCATCGTCGTCGCGCGGTCATACTCCTCGACCGCCAGCGTCCGCAGCCGCTCGGTCGCGCGCACGTCGATCACCAGCGCGTCGATCGCGTTCACGATCTGCTCCTCGGTCTGCTGGCGGCGGCGGCGGATCGCTTCGATTTCGGCGGTCGTCTGATCGATCCGCCCCTTGGCGACGCGGCGCTGGAGCGGCAGCGTGAAGCTCAGCCCCACCTTCGTCTCGGTGCCCACCCGCGATCGTCCCCCGGCACCGATCGGCCCCAGATCCTGCGATGCCTCCACCTTCAGGTCGAGCCGGGGCCGCAGCGCATTCTGGTCGAGCGCGAGACGGCTGGTCGCCTGTTCCAGCCGCATGTCGATCTGCTTGAGGTCGGGCCGCTCGGCAAGCGACGCGCGCATGTCGGCCGGGGTGCGCATCGGCGTCGGCAGCGCTTTTGGCAGACGCGCCGGATCGGGCTGCACCGGGCGGCCGTCCGCATCGCGCAGGAACAGCGACAACGTATTGGCGGCAGCGGCCAAATCCTGCTCTGCCCGCGCGACGAGCGTTTCGCGGCGCAGGATGTTCTGTTCATTCTCGGTCAGGATGATCGAGGGGCGCGCGCCAAGCGCCACCTGCCGCTTGAACCCCGCCTGCCGTTCCTGCGCCAGCCCGAGCAGATCGCGATAGACGCCGACGCGCAGACCCGCGACCACCCATTGGTTATAGGCGCCGATCGCCCTGCGCTGGACCGCGATCGCGGCAAGCAGCCGGTCGGCTTCGGCAATGTCGATGTCGATCCGCGCGGCGATCCGCCCGAACCGGCGATCGTCGATCAGCCGGTCGCGCATCAACGCCAGGACCGCGCCCACCTTGATCTCGCCGAGCCGGTTGGTGAAACGCTCGTCCTCATAGATCGGGAAGCGTCCGGTCGACACGCGGTATCCGCCATACAAGCTGCCGCCCCAATTCTCGATCGGGCGGGTGATCGTGCCGGCCGCATATTGCCCGTCGTAAAAGCCCGACAGACGCGATTCCGCCTCGGCCTTGACGACGGTGTCGAACGCGCCCTCGGCCGACAATGCCTTGCCCTCGGCCTGGCGGACCTTGGCGATCGCTTCCAGCACCTGGGGCGCGTGGCGCCGCGACGACTGCAAGACCTCGTCGAGCGACAACGGCGCCGGCTGTGCAAAAGCGAGGGTCGGCATGAGCGACGCCACCGCAAGGCCGATCGCCCGCAAGACACACCGGACAATCATTTGATCTTGCGCTCCTTGGGCTTGACCAGCTGATCCTGCTTCTTTTCCTGCCGTTCCCATTGCAGCGGGAAATCGTTGAGCTGGCGCCATAATTCGAACCCGGCCGACACCGTTTCCATCAGCACCCAGCCGCGCACCTTGGCGCCTAGCCGCACAAAGGGCTCGCGCGGCCAGGGCGCCCGATCCGGCGAAGGCTCGACCAGGATGCGGAACAGCCCATTGTCCGACGCCGACAGGTCGATTGCGCGCACGCGCCCGTCGAACATGCCCTGCGCCACCGATGGCCACCCGCTCGCCTGGATCGCCGGCCAGCCTTCAAAGGCGAGCCGCACCCGCCGTCCGGCCTTGATCAGCGGCACGTCGCGACCATCGACATACAGCTCGACGACCCGCCGCGATTCCTCGGGCGCAAAGCTGGCCAGCACGTCGCCCTGCTTGACCATCGTCGCGGTATCGCCGGCATTGATCTGCATGATCCGGCCGGTGCGCGGCGCGAAGACGACCTGCGCCGACTGGCGGGTCAGGTCGACATCGACCTTGTTGATCGCCGCCCGGCTCTGCGCGATCTTGGCGCGATAGTCGGCGACCTTGATCTGCGCCGCTTCATAATCGCGCCGCGCCGCCAGCCCCTCGCGATAGAGCGCGCCAGTGCGGTTGACGTCGAGCATCGCGGTCTGCGCCGCGAGCTCGGCGGCCTGGATTTCGGCAAGCTTCTGCGCGCGCTCGGCCCGCAGCCGATCGAGCAGCATCGGATCGTTGTCGATGATCCGCGCGATCGGATCGCCCCGCTTCACCATCTGGCCGTCGGTCACGAACCAGCGTTCGATCCGGCCCGGCACCATCGCGGTGATGTTCTGCACCCGGTCGCGCGGATCGAGCGCGATTACCGATCCGGTGCCCGGCGCGGTCTGCACCCAGGGCACATAGAGCAACCCCGCGATCGATGCCGTCATCCCGACGAGCAGGATGATCGCGATCGCCCGCAGCACGGCCGGCGTCTTCAGCGTGCGCAGCGTCCGAAACTGCGTGATCTGTTCAGCGTGGGTCTGCATCGGCTGCCTCCCCATGACCCGCCCGCCGCTGCGCGTTGAACGCGGCGCGGTCCTGCTCGATCCACTGGCGATCGCGCCCGACCCAGAGGTAACCGTCGAGCACCGGCGGATTGTTGCGGTTGGTGAAATAGATCACCGTCGTCGGCAGCGTCTCCAGTGCGGAGAAGATGCGGGCAAGCTCGTCGGCGGGCACCATGTCGAACAGCGGCGACAGCAGCAGCAGCTTGGGGCGCGACAGGATCGCACCGGCAAGCTTCAGCCGCATCATTTCAGGGAGCGACAAGGGCCAGCCGGTCGATGCCAGCACGGTGTCGAGCCCCTGCGGCAGCTGGCCGATCCGCCGATCGATGCCCAGCAGGCGCAACGCCGCCATCATCTCGCTCGGCTCGTCATCGGGCGAGCAGAGCTCCAGATAATCGCGCACCGAGCATTCGACGATCGTCGGCCGGTCGAGCACGATCACGTCGCTGCGCAGCTTATAGGCATCGAGCACGCTCAGCTCCGCGCCACCGAGCGAAATGAGCCCGCTATCGGGCGGCCGGTGGCGCTTTAGCAGTGAGGCAAAAGCGCGCTGCGTCTCCGCATCGGCAGCGGCGATCAGCTTGGCGCGGTGGGGGATCGTGCAGTTCAGGCGGACGTCGCCGACATGGACGTCGGCGAACACCAGATCGCCCGTCGCCTCGCCCGGCCCGGTCACGCGCCCCGGCACTTCCTGCGGGATCGCATAAAGCAGGCCGAGTTCTTCCACGGCTGTCACGAGATCATAGAAGACGTCGAGATACGGCCCGATCTGGCTAAACCCGTAGAAGATGCTCGACAGGATCAGCTCGGCCGCGACCAGTTGGCCGATCGACAACTGCCCCTGGATTACCAGCCAGCCGCCCATCGCCAGCAACCCGGCGCTCGCCACTGCGTAGAGCACCAGATAAGCCACGGTCTGGGAAAAACTGAAGTTGAAATGGCGGCGATACGCCTTGATGTAGCGCGCGGTCATCGCCTCCGACTTGTCGATCGCGTAGGAGATATGGCGGCCCGACTTGTAGAAGCCGTTCGAGGCGCCGACGCTTTCCAGCCAGTGCGCGGTGTCGTATTTCGCATGGCTCAGCGCGACCGCCGACGTCATCGCGCCGCGCGACGGCAGCCGCCAGATCAGCCAGGCGACGAAGATGAACAGCAGATTGAAGCCGAGGAAGAACGGGTGGTAGAACGACGTCACAACGAAACCGACCCCCGACTGCAACAGGATCGTGAACAGCCCTATCAGCAGCGACGGGATCGATTTCTGAAGGTTCATCACCTCGAAATAGCGGTTGAAAAGATCGCCCTTGCGCGCGTCGCCGAAAAACGGATCGCGCGAATGGACGGCGCGCAGGGTGATCTCGGCGACCAGCTGGGCAAAGATCCGCTGGCGAAACAGCTCCATCAGATGGACGCGGAACGCGCTCAGCAGAGCCGACAGCATCAATAGCGCGAACAGAACGCCGGCCAGCGTGAACAAGGGCGCTGGCAGCGCGGTATTCGCCACGCTGTTGATGAGCATCTGCACCGAAATCGGCGTTGCCAGCGACAACAGGCTGATGCCGATGCCATAGATGATCGCGAGCACGAAAAAGCTCGAATCCTGCCCCAGGATCGGCGCGGCCCAGCGCGCGACATCGCGCAGCCGGACGGTATGCGGTGTGTCAGCCATATCGGTTCCTATCCGGCGCAACCAAATTCGTCGATGCTTGAAGTGTGTTGGGAAATAGCAATGTTTGCGATAGCTTCAACTCCCGCCCGACAACAAAATCGATCGGATTATCCTATCGACCCGATTGAGCGTTCGACATCGGTGACGATCGCGGCCAGCCGCTGATAGGCCAAGGCCCGACCGGCGCGGCGGCGCCACACCATCGCCATCTCGCGATACATGGCGCGCCCGCGCACCGGCCGCACGATGACGTCGTCCTCATCGCGAATCTCCGACCGGATATAGAGCGACGGCAACAGCGCGAGGCCCATGCCGAGCCCGGCCATCTGCCGGATCGCATCAAGGCTGGTCCCTTCGTAATCGCGCAGCACTTCGGCTCCCACCGCCGCGCCCAATGCGACGATCTGTTCGGTCATCTTGTAGTGCGGCGACAAGGTCAGCAAGCCGCGCCCGGCTAGCTCGACCGGGTCGATTTCGGCCCCCTCCCCCAGCCGGTCGTCGGCCGCCATGGCAAGCAGCAGCTCTTCCCGGAACAGTCGCTCGATCGTGAAGTCCCGCCCGATGACCGGCATCTGGACCAGGACCGCGTCGTGGCTGCCCGCTGCCAGATCGCGGAGCAGATCGTCGGGCGCGCCTTCGCGTACGTGCAGCCTCAGGTCGCGGTGATCGCGGTGGAGACGCGCGACCACGCGAGGCATCAGATAGGGCCCGAGTGTCGGCGAAACGCCCAGACGGATGGTGCCGTGCAACCCGTCGGGATCGGCCCGGGCGCTATCCTCGAGCGCCTGGACATCGGCCAGGATGCCGCGTGCGCGCTCGACGATGTCGCGACCCAGCGGCGTCAGCATGGCCGTGGTGGTCCCCCGCTCGACCAGCCGGATGCCCAGCTGCTGCTCGAGCAAGGCGATCTGCGCCGATAGCGACGGCTGGGTGATGCCGACCCGCTCCGCCGCACGCCGGAAATGCCCGGTATCGGCAAGCGCCATCAGATGGTGGAGCTGGCGCAGCGTGATCTTCGGTCCCGGCATGGCGGGTGCCTAGCAGCTATGATGGCGAATTGGCAGATCGTGTGGCGGAGAGGGTGGGATTCGAACCCACGGTACCCGTAAAGGCACAACGGTTTTCGAGACCGTCCCAATCGACCACTCTGGCACCTCTCCGCTGAGGGGGAACGGGGGTTCACGCGAGGAACCGCACCGCCGGTGTCGACCGAGCGGGCGCCACTAGCGCAATCGCCACCGGGTGACAAGCGCCTCCTTGTGAAGCGCGCAAAGTCCATTAGATTGTCACCATGGCCCGTCCGAACACGCCCCGCCCCATCGCCTCGTCCCCCGCCATGCCGCCGGTCGCGCATGCAAGTTTCGCGATCGGCGACGTCGTTCGCCATCGGCTGTTCGATTTTCGCGGCGTGATTTTCGACGTCGATCCGATCTTCGCCAACAGCGACGAATGGTATGACGCGATCCCGGCCGATATCCGTCCGCGCAAGGACCAGCCCTTTTACCACCTCCTCGCCGAAAATGCCGAAAGCAGCTATGTCGCCTATGTCAGCCAGCAGAATCTGGTGCTCGACGACAGCGAGGAGCCCGTCGACCATCCAGCCATTCCGGGTCTGTTCCACAATTACGAAAGCGGGAAATACCGGCTTCGGCGCGAACACCGGCATTAATGCCTGGGCGGCATCGGCAACGGACAAAAAAGGGGGCCGGGTTGGCCCCCTTTTTCCATTGACCTGCCGCCAAGCTCAGAAGTTCATCGTCCCGCGCACATAGATGAACCGACCGTTGAAGCCGAAGGGCGACAGGCTCGAATAGGGCAGGAAATAGCTGTTCGGCGTGAAACCCGCCGCAATCGGCGTACGATCTGGATAGACGTCGAACACATTGTCGACGCCCGCCGACAGCTCGTAATGCTTGAAGATCTTGCCGGTGATTTGGAAGTCGGTCACCCATTTCGGCCGCAGCGTGAAGTCGCCGACCTGCGTGCCAAGCGCCGGCACCGACACCACGCCATTGTTGACGGTGACGCCGCTCGACGCCGCACTGCTGACGCTGCCGTACCGATTGGTGCGAATCGTCACGCTCAAATCGTCGAGCGTCCAGTCGAGCGCGAGATTGATCTTGCTGCGCGGCTGGCCGTCGGTCAGGCGGAAGCTCTCGGTACGGCCGAACAACACTGCGTTGGTAAGCGTCGGGATGGTCAGGCCGGCGCGCCGCGTGATCGACGTCTGGTTGTAATTATAGCCTGCGGTCAGACGGAACTTACCCAGACCGAAATCGGGGAAGCGATAGGTGCCGATGATGTCCACGCCTTCGGTACGTGTATTGACGCCGTTCACGAAGAAGCGCGCCGAGGTGACGTTGTTGATTCCGTTTGCCTGCAGCTGCGCGACGACCGCCGCACCAGTAAGATTCTCGGTCAGCACGATGCGGTCGCGAATAGCGATGTTGTAGTAATCGGCCGTCAGGCTGAGTCCGGGAATCAAGTCAAACGCGATGCCGCCGGCGAAGTTGGTCGCCTTTTCGGGCCGCAGCGGTCGCGAACCGAGCGCGCGCGCGACCGGATCGTTGACCGGGAAAGTCCCCACCTCGATCAGCTGCGCGACGCCGTTGACGACGGTGTTGTTCGTCGACGTCGTCGCGAAAAACTGTTGCGCCAGGCTCGGCGCGCGGAAGCCCGTCGACACCGAACCGCGAAGCGCGATGCCCCTGATCGGCTCGTACCGCACCGCCGCCTTGCCGTTGATCGTGTCGCCGAAATCCGAATAGCTTTCGTAGCGACCGGCGAGCTGCAAGGTCAGGCGATCGCTGAAGTCGGTATCGAGTTCGACATAGCCCGACCAGTTCGCGCGGGTGGCATCGATCCGGTTGTTGGGACGGAAGCCGGGAAACACCTGCGCCCCGCCAGCCCCATTGAACGGCGCGGCCGAAAAGGGCCCGTTGATGAAGCTCGGTATGTCGCCCTGGCGGATCTTGAAATTTTCGCTCCGATATTCGGCGCCGAATGCGAGCCCGAGCGATTTGACGAATCCGACGTTGAACTTGCGGGTGAAGTCCAGATTGGCGACGTGCTGGCTCGATGACAGACCGCCCGCGTCGAACCGGCGGGGGCTGTTGATGCCGCCGAGCGAGACGTTGAAGCTGTTCTCGACCGCATAGTCGAGCTTGTTGGAGCCGTAGACGAGCGACACGTCGATCGTCCATTCGCCCGGCGTCGCCTTTACCCCGAACGCGCCCGAAATATCCTCGATCTGGCTCGCGATCAACGGCAGGAAGCCATTGGCGTAGAACGGCACGAAGGTCGTCGTCGACGCCGCGAAATCGCGGTTTCGCGCGTCGTTCGGGCGGCGGAAGAACCCGGCGCCGTCGGCGTCGCGAATGCCGTAGCTGCCGAATGCATAGGCGTTCAGGTCGGGCAGCAATTCGTAACCGGCGTTGATGAAGATGTTGTAGTCGACCGCCTTGCCGTCGCCATAACGATGGTTGTAGCGATCAATCGTCAGTTCGCGCGGATCGCCCACGGTCGGATATTGGCGGCGGGGATCGGCACCCGACCGGTTGGTCGGATCGCGATCGCGGAACTGAAGCGACGTGACGAAGAAGCCGCGATCGCCGATCGGCAGCCCGAGCCGGGTAGCGAGCGTCAGCGTATCGCCGTCATGCACCACCCTGTCGCGCCCCGACGTGTTCAGCTGGAGAATATCGTTGTTGGTGTTGCCCGGAACTGCGACGACCGGCAGTCCGTTCGCGCCGACCGCCACGCCCGTGGCTTGGGCGACGCCGGCCATACGCGTGTTGAATGCCCCATAGGTGACCGACGCCGTCACGCCGGCGCGGCGCGACAGCTGGAGATTGATCACCCCTGCGATCGCGTCCGACCCATATTGCGATGCGGCACCGTCACGCAGGATTTCGATCCGGTCGATCGCGATCGGCGGGATCTCGTTCAGGTCGACCGCCGACGAACCACGACCGACCGAGCCGTTGAGGTTGAGCAGTGCCGCGCTGTGGCGCCGCTTGCCGTTGATCAGCACCAGCGTCTGGTCGGGCGACAACCCGCGCAGTGTCGCCGGACGCAGCGAATCGGTGCCGTCCGTGAGCGACGGCTGCGGGAAATTGAACGACGGGACGAGCTGGTTGAGGATCTTGTTCGTCTCGGTCGCCCCGGAAACTTCCAGCTGGTCACCGCCGATGACGTCGATCGGCACCGGGCTGTCAGCGACCGAACGGCGCGCGAAGCGGCTCCCTGTCACGACAACCGTCGGCTCCTCCGCCTCGGCCGGCTCGGCGGCCGGCAATTCGACCGGCGCGGTCTGCGCATGTGCGGGCGCAGCGAGCGTGACGGCAAGGGCGGCGGTCGACACGGACAAGAGCGCGATCGATAAACGAGCCATCTTCATTCCCCTTTTCGGAATTTTACGCCTTAAGTCCAGCAATTGAACGAAAAGATCATAGGCCGTCATTCTCGCGTAACAATACTTCTCCGCACGTGTCGCGCACGATTGTCTCCGGCCTGTTGCTGCTACGCAACATAAGCGGAAGCTCGCGCGATCGGGTTGACACTGCTGGGCGCTTGGCATAACGAGCCCGTCTTTCCGCGCCGGTCCGCCGAGCGTGGGACTAGCTATTGGAAAGTGACACCTTAGAAATGACCGGGGCCATGTTCGCAGTCGTGCGCACGGGCGGCAAGCAGTATCGCGTTGCCGCCGGAGATCGAATCGTCGTCGAAAAGCTCGCTGGCGAAGCGGGCGAGACGATCACGCTCGGCGATATCCTGCTTGCCGGTGACGGCGGCGATCTGCAGTCGGTCGAGGGGCTGACCGTGTCGGCCGAAATCGTCGCGCAGGCGAAGGCGGAGAAGGTCATCGTCTTCAAGAAGCGCCGTCGGCACAATTATCGTCGCCGCAACGGCCACCGCCAGCAGCACACGATCCTGAAGATCACCGCGATCGGCGCTGCCGAGGCCGCGAAGAAGTCGACCAAGAAAGCCGCAGCCAAGAAGGCCGATACCGCCGCGACCCCCGTCTCTGGCGAGGCCGACGCCCCGGCAGCGCAGGCATAAGCGGCAACGCGAGGAGCATAGCAAATGGCACATAAGAAAGCAGGCGGTTCGTCGCGCAACGGTCGTGATTCGGCCGGTCGTCGTCTGGGCGTTAAGAAGTTCGGTGGTCAGGAAGTGACTGCCGGCAACATCCTTGTCCGTCAGCGCGGCACGAAATTCTATCCGGGCCGCAATGTCGGCATCGGCAAGGATCACACCCTGTTCGCGCTGACCGACGGTCGCGTCGCGTTCCACGCGGGCAAACTTGGCCGCACTTTCTGCTCGGTAGACGCGCCGGAAATGGCGATTGCCGCCGAATAACATCGGGTAACCAGCCGGGTTGCCCACCAGGGCGATCCGGAGGTTCCGAAACGGAACCGAGCCAAAAAAGGGAGCCGGGTCAGCCCAGGTTCCCTTTTTTCTTGCTCCCTCAACAGCTTTGTCGCGGCCACGTCACGGGGGCGTGCCAGCGGCAGAGCGACGGACGAGGAGAGTAAGGCATGTTCGCTCGGACCCAAAGACTGACACTGCGGCCCGGCTGGCCGGAGGACGCGGCGGCGCTCACCGCCGCGATCGCGCACGAGGCGGTCGCCTTCAAGCTCTCCCGCCTCCCCTGGCCGTACACGGTCGAGCATGCGACCGACTGGCTTTCGCAGACGTCACGCGCCGGCGAGATCAGCCGCGTCATCCTGGCGCATGAAGGCAACCGGGCGCGGCTGGTCGGCGGCATCGGCATTCACCCGGACGGCGACGATCACGAGATCGGCTATTGGCTGACTCCCGACGCCTGGGGTCGCGGCTATGCGACCGAGGCGGCGCGCGCGATGATCGATATCGCTCGGTTCGGCATGGGGCTCCGGCGGCTGACATCGGGCCATTTCATCGACAATCCCGCGTCGGGGCGGGTGCTGGCCAAGCTCGGCTTTCGTAACACCGGCGTCGTGATGCGGCACTGCCTGGCGCTCGGCATCGACAAGCCGTGCGCGACGCTGGCGATCGACCTCGGGGAACCGGAGTCGTGCGAAGACCCTGAGCGAATGGCGGCCTGACGATGATCGCGTCGGCGGGTCAGGCCGCCACCAGTTCACCTTCGCCGGGCGCCATCACGGCGGCGGCATAATCGCTTTCGAACCGCGCGATCAGCCTGCGGTCGTCATGGTTCCACGGGTGGAAGCCAGGCAGGAAGAAACTTGCCCAGGCGCCGAACACCTTGCGTGCCATGCCGGGGCGGCCGAACGCGTACCAGGCCAGCCGCGCCCAGACGCGCGAGCCGGTCAGGCCGTCTTGCCGCAGCAGCTCCAATATGCCGCGCCGCCGCCCGTCGAAGAAGCGCCAGGTCGTGATCAGCATCACCAGCGATTTGACCCACCAGCGGCGGAAACGCGGCCAGTCGCGCGTTGCGTGCAGCCAGGTGTCATAGGCGACGCCCTTATGCTCGATCTCCTCGGCGGCATGCCAGCGCCACAGCGCCGCCGCTTCGTGCTCGCCGCCGGCAAGGTGGCGCGGATTGGCCAGCAGTTCATGCGCGATGATCGCGGTGAAATGCTCGAGCGCCATGGTCGCGGCCAGATTGGCGATCGGCGGCTTGCCCTTGGTCAGCGCCAGCGCCTCGTCGACATGGCGTTCGAGCGTCGACACGTCATAGCCCTGATTGACGACATGCCGGTTGAACGCGACATGTTCGCGGGTATGGATCACCTCCTGCTTGACGAAAGCATTGATTTCGGACGCAAGTTTGGGGTCGGCATCATCGCGGTAGCGGCGGACGCTGTCGATGAAGAACCCCTCCCCCTTCGGGAAGGTGACCGACAATGCGTTGTAGAATGCGGTCGCGATCGGATCGTTGTTCAGCCACCAGCGACCCATGCGCCCCTCGCGGCCGAAGCGGCGGTCGCGCGGCGTGATCGTCAGGTCGGCAGGCGTGGTTGCTTTCGCCATCGAAAACTCCGAACATCGGTTTGAAGCAGACCTTTAGATATGGCTTACTTACACTTGTGTCAATAACTCGGCGTCGCTTGTCCCCTGAAGAGTCGCGCGACAACGCGCTCGAGGCCGCGCGCGCCCTGCTGATCGAGGCTGGGCCGCAGGCGGTGACATTGAAGGCGGTCGCGGCGCGGATCGGGCGCACCCATGCCAATGTGCTTCACCATTTCGGATCGGCCGAAGGATTGCAGCGCGCGCTGATGGCGGCGATGGCCGACAGCATCGTCGCGACGATCGGCGAGGCCGTCGGCCGCGCGCATGCGACCGACCATGATCCGCACGAAGTCGTCGACCTGACCTTCGATGCGTTCGGGCGCGAAGGCGCAGGCGCGCTGGCAAGCTGGATGATCCTGTCGGGCAATGAGGATGCACTCGACCCGATCCTGATCGCGATCCGGCGGCTGGTCGATCAACTGGCGCGCGACCACGATTTCGACGCGACCGCGCTCACCGCCGAAACGCTGGGGCTGGTGCTGACCGCGCTCGGCGATGCGCTGCTCGGCGGACCGATGGCCAAGGCGCTCGGCGTGCCGCGCGCAACGGCGCGCGCACTTGCGGTGCGGCAATTGACGGCGGCGCAGAAAGTGATCGAGCGTGGCGCCGATTGCGAGGCCGAACAGCAGCGGGCCTAGCCAAATCGGCGAATTTCGCTAGATAGTCGACGATGCATTTCCTCGACCAAGCCAAGATCTTCGTCCGTTCGGGCGCGGGCGGCCCCGGCGCCGTCAGCTTCCGGCGCGAAAAGTTCATCGAATATGGCGGTCCCGACGGCGGCGACGGCGGCAAGGGCGGCGACATCGTCTTCGAAGCGGTCGCCGGGCTGAACACGCTGATCGACTTTCGTTACACCCAGCATTTCCGGGCCCCGCGCGGCAAGGGCGGCGCGGGATCGAACCGCACTGGCGCGGGCGGCCGCGACCTCGTCATCCGCGTCCCCGTCGGCACGCAGGTATTGAGCGACGACAAGGAGCATGTCCTCGCCGACTTCACCGTCCCCGGCGAACGCCGCGTCTTCTTCAAGGGCGGCGACGGCGGACGCGGCAACGCGAGCTACAAATCGAGCACCAATCGCGCGCCGCGCCAGCACGGCACCGGCTGGCCGGGCGAGGAAGCATGGCTTTGGCTGCGGCTGAAACTGCTCGCGGATGCCGGGCTGGTCGGGCTGCCCAATGCCGGCAAGTCGACCTTCATCAACGCGACCACCAATGCCAAGGCCAAGGTAGGTGACTATCCCTTCACCACCACTCGGCCCCAGCTCGGCGTGGTCAGCCACCGGGGCCGCGAATTCGTGATCGCCGACATTCCGGGGCTGATCGAAGGGGCGGCCGATGGCGCCGGGATCGGTGACCGGTTCCTTGGCCATATCGAACGATGCCGGGTGCTGCTCCATCTTGTGGATGCAACCGAGGGTAATCCTGTGGAAAACTATCGGATCGTCCGTGGAGAACTCGATGCCTATGGCGCGGGGCTGATCGACAAGCCCGAAGTCATCGCGCTCAACAAGATCGACGCGCTCGACCCCGGCGCCGTCAAGAAGCTGGCGACCAAGCTGAGGCGCGCGTCGAAATCAGAGGTGATGCTGCTGTCGGGCGCTGCCGGCACCGGGCTGGAGGCCGTGCTGGACCGGCTGGTCGAGGTGATCGGCCCCGCCGAGCCGGCACCGGCGATCGGCGACGCCGAAGAGGAAGCGGGCGAATGGTCGCCGATCTGACGTGGCGGCGGGACTGACCGGATGGCCGATCCCTTCGCTGCCGATCACTGCCCCCGCCTGATCGTCAAGATCGGTTCGTCGCTGCTGGTCGGCGCCGACGGCACGCTGCGCCGCGACTGGCTGGCGACGGTCGCGGCCGACATCGCCGATCGGGTGCGCGCGGGGCAGCAGATTGCGGTCGTCTCGTCGGGCGCGATCGCGCTGGGCGCGCGGGCGCTGGGGCTCGCAAAGGGCGGACGCGCGACGCTCGAGGATGCGCAGGCGGCGGCAGCGACCGGCCAGATCGCGCTGGCACAAGGTTGGGCAAGTGCCTTTGCCGATCAGGGGCTGACGGCTGCCCAGATGTTGCTGACGCTCGACGATCTGGAGGACCGGCGCCGCTATCTCAACGCCTCGGCGACGCTCGGGCGGCTGCTTGCGCTCGGCGTCGTGCCAGTCATCAACGAGAATGATTCGGTCGCGACCGAGGAAATCCGGTTCGGCGACAATGACCGGCTCGCGGCGCGGGTCGCGCAGGCGGCGGGCGCCCAGGGCGTGATCCTGCTGTCCGACGTCGATGGCCTGTATGATCGCCACCCGAGCGACCCGGCGGCACGCTTCATCGACCGGGTCGACGCGATCACCCCCGAGATCGAGGCGATGGCGGGCGGCACGATCGGTGTCGGCACCGGCGGCATGGCGGCCAAGGTCGCGGCGGCCCGGATCGCGACGGCGGCGGGCGTGACGCTGGCGATCGCATCGGGACGCGACGACCATCCGCTCGACCGTTTCGCCCGAGCCGGACGCGGTACGATCTTCGCGGCCGACCGGGCAACGCCCGCGCGCAAGGCATGGCTGGCAGGCGGGCTGACCGCGCGCGGCGATGTACGCATCGATGCGGGCGCCGTCGCCGCGCTCGCCGACGGCAAGAGCCTGCTCCCCGCCGGCGTCACCGCCGTCAGCGGCAAGTTCGACCGTGGCGAGCTGATCGCCGTCATCGGGCCCGACGGCCGCACCGTCGCGCGGGGATTGAGCGAATATGACGCCGCCGATGCCGCCAGAATCGTCGGCCGGCGGCGCGAGGAACTGGCCGATATCCTGGGCTATGCACCGCGCGCCTGCCTGATCCACCGCAACCAAATGGCGCTGCTGTGATCCTGGCCGTCACCGGCGGCACCGGTTTTGTCGGCGGTACGCTGATCGAGCTCGCGACGGCGGCGGGGCATCAGGTGCGCGCGCTGACCCGCCGTGCTCAATCGCCGCGCGAGCAACTGACATGGGTGGAGGGTGCGCTCGACCGGCCCGATACGCTCGACACGCTGGTCGCCGGGGCGGACGCGGTGATCCATGTCGCGGGCGTCGTCAACGCGCCCGACCGCGCGGGCTTCGCCGCTGGCAATATCGCGGGCACCCAGGCGATGCTCGCGGCGGGAGCGACGGCGGGCGTTTCGCGCTTCGTGCATGTGTCCTCGCTCGCCGCGCGCGAACCCGATCTGTCGGCCTATGGCTGGTCGAAGGCCGAGGCCGAGGCGGCGGTTGCGGCATCGCCGCTCGACTGGGTGATGGTCCGCCCGCCAGGCGTCTATGGCCCCGGCGACCGCGAGATGCTCGACCTGTTCCGGCTCGCGCGCTTCGGGCTCGGCATCGCACCCTCCGGGCGGATATCGCTCATCGAGGTGAGCGACCTTGCCCGCCTGTTGCTGGCGCTGGCCACCAACGCGACGCCGCGCACGACATATGAAGCCGACGACGGCGTCGCGGGGGGCTGGAGCCACGCCGATTATGCCCGCGCGATCGGGCGCGCGGTCGGGCGCAAGGTGCTGCCCCTGCCCCTTCCCGCTGCAGCGCTGATGCTGGCCGCACGCGCCGACATGGCGCTGCGCGGCGCTGGGGCAAAGCTGACGCGCGACCGCGCACGCTACATCGCCCATCCCGACTGGACGATCGACCCCACGAGGCGCCCACCCGCGGCGCTGTGGACGCCGCAAGTGGCGACCGCCGATGGCCTTGCCGCCACGGCCAGATGGTATCGCGCGCAGGGCCTGCTATAACCCTGCCAGATTGGCGCCGCATTTGCTTGGCAGGGCGCGACATCATCTTTGGCGAAGGACTGAATCTTGAGCGACCGCACCGCGATTTTCGATACCGTTGCCGGCCTGATCGCGCCGTTCAACAAAAAGGGCGTCGCGTTGACCGAGGCGACCAGTTTCCAGCACGATCTGGAATGGGACAGCCTGACCGTCATGGATTTCGTCGCCAATATCGAGGATGAATTCGACATCATCATCACGATGAACATGCAGGCCGAAATCGAAACCGTCGGCCAGCTGGTCGATGCCGTCATCAAGCTGAAGGGCTGAACGCCATGAACGAGGTCAGCGCAATCACCGCGGCGCCCGCCGCCGACACCGACCTGATGAGCAAGTTCGATCCGATCATCGCCGAACGCCAGGCGCTGCTCGACACCGGCGTCACCGATCCGTTCGCGATCGTGATGGACGAAGTGAAGTCGCCGACCGTCGCCGTCATCAAGGGCAAGGAAACGATCCTGCTCGGCACCTATAACTACATGGGCATGACGTTCGACCCCGACGTGATCCAAGCGGGGAAGGACGCGCTCGACCAATACGGATCGGGCACCAACGGCAGCCGGATGCTCAACGGCACTTTCCGCGATCACATGGAAGTCGAACAGGCCCTGCGCGAATTCTACGGCGTGTCGGGCGCGATCGTGTTTTCGACCGGATATATGGCCAATCTTGGCATGATCTCGACGCTTGTCGGCAAGGGCGAATATGTCATCCTCGACGCTGACAGCCACGCGTCGATCTATGACGGCTGCCAGCAGGGCAATGCCGAGATCGTCCGTTTCCGCCACAACAGCGTCGAGGATCTCGACAAGCGGCTCGGGCGCCTGCCCGCCGGCGTCGGCAAGCTGGTGGTGCTGGAGGGCGTCTATTCGATGCTCGGCGATGTCGCGCCGTTGAAGGAAATGGTCGCGGTCGCCAAGAAGCACGGCGCGATGGTGCTGAGCGACGAGGCGCATTCGATGGGCTTCTTCGGCCCCAACGGTCGCGGTGTGTACGAGGATCAGGGGTGCGAAGGCGATGTCGATTTCATCGTCGGCACGTTCTCCAAATCGGTCGGCACGGTCGGCGGCTTCTGCGTGTCGAACCACCCGAAGTTCGAGGCGATCCGCCTCGCCTGCCGTCCCTATATCTTCACGGCCAGCCTGCCGCCGAGCGTGGTCGCGACTGCCGCAACATCGATCCGCAAGCTGCGTCACGCGCACAACAAGCGCGCGCATCTGTGGGAAAATGCCCGGACG
>PKED01000191.1 GCA_002863155.1 Sphingomonadaceae bacterium
TTCATCGGCGGCGCGCGCGGTATCGGCCGGAGCGGCAGGTGCCGCGGCCGCGGCTTCGGCGCGGCTCGCCTTGGGCGCAGGCGCCATCTGGGTGGGATCGAGCGCGGCGGTCAGATCGTCGGTGGCGAGCGGCGGCCAGGCGTCGCGCGCCCAGCTGGGCCGATATTCGGGTTCGAAGCTGCCATCCATCGCGATCATCCCACATCTTCGAAGCGCAACCCGGGCCGACACCATCCGGGCCGGGGCCAATCCCCGGACTTCGTTTCTATACGGGCAAGAGCGTCAAGGCTCCCGTCCTTTGAGCGGCTTTTTGCCGATTCCGGCGCTTTGTTTCGTGCGTCCCGGCAGAGCGGGACAGAAACAGGCGGGGTCCGGCGGTCATCCGGCTCAGCCCTTCAACACCTCGACCAGCGTTGATCCGAGTTCGCTCGGGCTGGCGGCGACGCGGATGCCGGCGGCTTCCATCGCGGCGATCTTGTCCTCGGCGCCGCCCTGCCCGCCCGAGACGATCGCGCCGGCATGGCCCATGCGGCGTCCCGGCGGCGCGGTGCGCCCAGCGATGAAGCCCGCCATCGGCTTCTTGCGGCCGCGCCTGGCCTCGTCACGCAGGAATTGCGCGGCTTCCTCTTCCGCCGATCCGCCAATCTCGCCGATCATGATGATCGACTTGGTCGCGTCGTCGGCAAGGAACAGCTCGAGCACGTCGATGAAGTTGGTGCCGTTGACCGGATCGCCGCCGATGCCGACCGCGGTCGTCTGGCCCAGCCCGGCATTGGTCGTCTGGAACACGGCTTCATAGGTCAGCGTGCCCGAGCGGCTGACGACACCGACCGACCCTTGCGAAAAGATGCTGCCGGGCATGATGCCGATCTTGCATTCGCCGGGCGTCAGCACGCCGGGGCAGTTCGGCCCGATCAGCCGCGACTTGGAGCCCGACAGCGCGCGCTTGACCTTGACCATGTCGAGCACCGGAATGCCTTCGGTGATCGTCACGATCAGCGGGATTTCGGCGTCGATCGCCTCAAGAATCGAGTCGGCGGCAAAGGGCGGCGGCACATAGATGACGCTCGCGGTCGCGCCCGTCTTGGCGACGGCTTCCTCGACCGTATCGAACACCGGCAGCCCGAGATGCTCGGTCCCGCCTTTGCCCGGCGTGACGCCGCCGACCATCGCCGTGCCGTAATCGAGCGCCGCCTTGGTGTGGAAGCTGCCGGTTTCGCCGGTCATCCCCTGGGTGATGACCTTGGTGTGTTTGTTGACGAGGATGCTCATTAGATTATCGTTCCAGCTTTACGGGCGCGTTGCATGACAAGCCACTCGGCTACTGCACGAACGGCGGCACAACTAAGGAAGACGAAGGCCGCATACGCTCCAGTAACCAAAATGAATACAGCCGATCCGAACAGCGTCGTACCATCGCCGTCAACAGCTGGATCAGTCGAATAATTGACAAGCCATATGGCTCCGATGATTATGGCGACAAAGCTCAGACCGAAGAATAGCAACATCGGTCGCCAGCCGCGCCAAGTCAGGTAAGCTGCAAGCGCAGCCCACATCAACAACACCAGACCAACCGGCGAGGATAATATCCGAGGTAAGATCTCGGTAATGACGCTCACCAAACCCATTAAGATAATGAGCCGTCGATCGCTCGGCACGCGACCAGCAACTCCTTCACCGCCTCCACGCTCACATCGAGGTTCTTCTTCGCTTCGGCGTCGAGTTCGATCTCGATCACTACCTCCGCGCCGCCTGCGCCAATGATGCACGGCACGCCGACGTAAAGGTTATCGACGCCATACTGCCCGGTCAGGTGGACCGCGGCGGGGAGCAGGCGCTTCTGGTCGCCGAGATAGGCTTCGGCCATCGCAATCGCGCTGGTGGCGGGGGCGTAATAGGCCGAGCCGGTCTTGAGGAGCGCGACGATCTCGCCGCCGCCGCTGCGGGTGCGCTGGACGATCGCGTCGATGCGTTCCTGCGTCGATTTGCCCATCTTGATGAGGTCGGGGACGGGAATGCCCGACACGGTCGAATACTGGATCACCGGCACCATCGTGTCGCCGTGGCCGCCGAGCACGAAGCTCGTCACGTCCTTAACCGACACCTGGAATTCCTCGGCGAGGAAGTGGCTGAAGCGCGACGAATCGAGCACGCCCGCCATGCCGACCACCTTCTGGTGCGGGAGCCCTGAGAATTCGCGCAGCGCCCAAACCATCGCGTCGAGCGGGTTGGTGATGCAAATGACGAAGGCGTCGGGCGCGTGCGCGGCGATGCCTTCGCCGACCGCCTTCATCACCTTCAGGTTGATGCCGAGCAGGTCGTCGCGGCTCATGCCGGGCTTGCGCGCGACCCCGGCCGTGACGATGATCACGTCCGCGCCCGCAATGTCCTTGTAATCGTTCGAACCGGTGATCTTCGCGTCGAACCCCTCGACCGGGCCGCACTGCGACAGATCGAGCGCCTTGCCCTGCGGCACCCCCTCCACCACGTCGAACAGGACGATGTCGCCCAGTCCCTTCAGCGCCGCGAGATGCGCGAGCGTGCCGCCGATGTTGCCAGCGCCGATCAGCGCGATTTTCTTGCGGGCCATGATGTCTCCTTCCGCCGGTCGGGGCCGCGTCGGCAGCCCGCAGAGCGCGAGCGGCTTAGGCGCTTTGACCGCCGAGGGCAACTATCGATATCGCCAACGGCGCAGCGCTTAATGCAATCGACTCGCAATAGCGATAATTGCCTCGTCAGCGTGCGGAATCGTCCGCGCCATGCCCCCGCGCCCGGTAAGCGTCCGATTGCATTTCCTTCAGGCGACTGACAGTCCGTTCGAACTCGAACGCGCCGTCGCCGGCGACATAGAGCTGCTCGGGCGGGGCATCGGCGGCGGCGATCAGCTTGACGTTGTGCTCGTAGAGCGCGTCGATCAGCGTCACGAAGCGCGACGCTTCGTTGCGGTTTTCCGGCCCCAGCCGGGGAATGCCGACCAGGAACACGGTGTGATAACGGCGCGCGACCGCCAGATAATCGGCCGCCCCGCGCGCCTCGCCGCACAGCTTTCTGAAGCTGAACACGGCCACGCCCTTCAGGCTTTTCGGCACATGCAGAGACCGGCCGCCGCCGAGCGGAATATCCTCGGCCGGCACCTTCGCGCGGTCCTCGACCGGATAGTCGGTCATGCGGAAGAACGCGTCGGACAGCGCCCGCGTCGCCTCGGGCCCATTGGGGACGTGCCACATCGTCATGCTGCCCAGCCGGTCAAGCCGGTAGTCGGTCGGGCCGTTCAGCGGCAGCACGTCCATCTTCTGGCCGATCAGCGCGATGAAGGGCAGGAACAGCTCGCGGTTCAGCCCGTCCTTGTAAAGGTCGTTCGGCGGCCGGTTGGAGGTGGCGACCACCGTCAGCCCGCGCGCCCACATCGCCGTGAACAGCCGCGACAGGATCGCCGCGTCGGCGGTGTTGTTGACGACCATCTCGTCGAACGCGATCAGTCGCGCTTCGCCGACCATCGCGGTGGCGACCGGTGCGATCGGATCGCCCGCTTCCTTCTTGCGCTCCTCGGCGAGGCGCTGATGCACTTCGAGCATGAATTCGTGGAAATGGACGCGGCGCTTGCGGCGGATGTCGAGGCAGCTGAAGAACAGGTCCATCAGCATCGATTTGCCGCGCCCGACGCCGCCCCACAGATAGACCCCGCGTGGCGGCTCCGGCAGCCGCCCGAGCGCGCGCCACAACACCGATCCGCGCTTGGGCGTTGCCTCGAGCTCAGTCGCGAGCGCGGCGAGGCGAAGCGCGGCGGCGGCCTGTTCGGGATCGGCGCGCAGTTCGCCTGCCTCCACCAGCGCGCGGTAGCGATCGAAGACGAAAGTCATCGCGCGCCCGGCTTGCGGATCGTGGCGGCAAAGCTCAGCACCGTTTCGTCGCCTGTGTCGCGCGACTGCACCACCAGCCCGCGCAGGAACAGCAGCCGCCCGGTTTCACGCAGCAGCTCGACCCGCGCCTCGACGGCCTCGTCGGTCACCGCGCGGCCGATGAACTGCGCCGACAGGTCGAGCGTCACCGCCGTCCCGGCTTCGATCAGGCCAAAGCCGCGCGACGCCGCGAAGATCGCCATGTCGACAAAGCTGAGCAGCGCACCGCCGTGCACCGCGCCGCTCAAATTCGAATGCAAATGGCGCGGCGTCATCCGCACACGCGCGGTGCCACCCTCCACCTTGAGCAGGAACGGCCCGAACAGCCCGTTGAAGCGCGTCGCATCGGCAAGCTCCCACGTCATCCACCCCGGATGATCGGGCGACTCGCGGTACGTGAAGGGGGGCGCGTTCAAGACGACTCAGCGCGGGATCAGATGGCGCGTTCGATTTCCATCTTCTTGATCTCGGCGATCGCCTTGGCGGGGTTGAGGCCCTTGGGGCAGACATTCGCGCAGTTCATGATCGTGTGGCAGCGATAGAGCCGGAACGGATCCTCGAGTTCGTCCAATCGCTCGCCGGTCATCTCGTCGCGGCTGTCGGCGAGCCAGCGATAGGCCTGGAGCAGGATCGCCGGGCCCAGGAACTTGTCGCTGTTCCACCAATAGCTGGGGCACGACGTCGAGCAGCACGCGCACAGGATGCATTCGTACAGCCCGTCGAGCTTCGCGCGATCCTCGGGCGACTGGAGCCGTTCCTTGCCGGCGGGCGCGGGCGTGACCGTCTGCAGCCACGGCTTGATCGAGGCATATTGCGCGTAGAAATGGGTGAAATCGGGGACGAGGTCCTTGATGACTTCCATGTTCGGCAGCGGGGTGATGCGGATATCGCCCTTTACATCCTCGATCGCCTTGGTGCAGGCGAGCGTGTTGGTGCCGTCGATATTCATCGCGCACGACCCGCAGATGCCCTCGCGGCACGAGCGGCGGAAGGTGAGCGTCGAATCCGCTTCCGCCTTCATCTTGATGAGCGCGTCGAGCACCATCGGGCCGCAGGAATCGAGATCGACCTCGAAATCGTCATAGCGCGGGTTTTCGCCGCTGTCGGGGTCGTAGCGATAGATTTTGAACTTCTTGATCCGCTTGGCCTCCGCCGCCGCCTTGTGGCGCTTGCCGTCCGGCTTGATCTTGCTGTTGGCGGGGAGAAAAAACTCGGCCATGCGTCCATCATCCTGTCGTGCCGCGCGTCACCTCCGCGCGTTCGGATGGGCGATACATGACCCGGCGCACGCTTTCAAACCCTGAACTGTGGCCCTGACCTTCGGACCGTAGCGCGCGCCGGGCAAGGCGATCAGATGATCTCCTCCATGTCGATCATGAACGGCTTGCCGGGGAAAGGCGCGGTTGAGCCGAACAGGAACACCGATCTGCCAGTTGGGGTGGTGAAGGGATAGGCTTCGGGTTGCGGCCCATAGCGCAGCCCATCGACGCCATAGGTGTGTATTGCCCTGCCGTTGTAGTCGGTAATGTTGATCATGAACGATGCGACGGCTCGTCCGGCGCCGGCACCGCCAAATCCGGCGATGTTGATTGACACCGCGCCCGCGACAGGATCGATCAGTCGACCGTCGCGCAGCGTGCCTGCAATGGTGCCGTTGGGGAAAATGTAGCTGACGCTGCGGTCGCCTCGGCTGACGAGGAAGATGTCATCGGACGCGGTGGACAGCGAATTGGTATATAGGAAATTGGGGTTTCGTCCGACTGTGACGGTACGGAGCGGCGCCGTCGGAACAGTCCGGTCCGTCCCAGGAAAGATGAGTCCCGTCACATCGAAAAAGCGGACGGTGCCGTCCATCGACGCCACATAGGCCTGGCGAAGGCCAAGGTTCTGCGGATACCGCGATCCACCGCTTGCGCGGCTTTCCTGATCGAGGTCGTAAGCCCGGGGGACCCCCGTAATCGCCTTGGTGAACACACCTGCGTTTACCGAGGTCGGCTGCGGCACATCGATTACCGTCGCGACGACTGGACGCTGCTCTGGCCGGTTGGCAAACGCGTAGGGAAAGCGAGCCGGATCGGTCACGCTCTGATCTTGCGTCGCTGCGTAATTGGCAGGGGTGGTCAGGTACATGGCGCGATAGTGCCGGTAGAGCGGCTCCATATCGATGAACGCGACCTTGTTCTCCGCACGCGAGGCAACAACTGCATAACCGGCCCGCGCGTTCTGCTGCCAGAAAAAGTCGCCAGGGACGTCCTGGGCCGCGACGTTGCGCCAGCGATCACGCGCCGATTGACGCGCGAAATCGGCGACTGCCGGGTCATTGTTATCTTGGTAACCGCGCGGGTTGCCGAGCACGGCGTGATTCGACACATCGACGCTGCTCGGCGCCTGGAATGGCAAGTCGATCGTGCCGAGATACTTGATCCCAAGAAACGTCCACGCGCCGGGGAACCCCCAATAATGCCGGTTCTCCGCCGGCTCACCCGCGCTGCAGCACGCCATTTGGCGCGGGCGCAGCGCGATGAACGCGAGCTTGCCCTTAAGGTCGTTGGTATCCCATACGGTGACGACGAGGAACTCGTTATAGGGCGTTACCGCCATGGCCGTGGGTACCATGCCGGCGGGCAGGCGGATGCCGCTGCGCTGGACATTGTATCCGCCCGAATTGCCGACGCTGACCGGGATGATCGTCCCGTCGCGAAACGCCGCGAAGCTATGCTGGCTGGCATTGGCCCGCGCCCTTGCAATGGCAATGGGAACGAGCGGCAGATCGGGCCTTTGAGCCGCGTAATCGCGTACATTCGGCTGGTCAGGCGACGCGATGTTGTTACGCGTCCACCAATCGTAAAACCATCCGGCCTTCATGCGCAGGCACAGACCACCCGTATCGAACACCACGCCGTCGGCGCCGCGCGTATTGCTAATACCGAAGCGATAATACGCATGGTTCGGATCATCCGGCAGGAAGAGGTGCTGGCCGCCGACCAACCAAGCATTACCGCGCATGCCGCGCTGCGCCTCTTCAGTTTCGTTCGTGGGCAACTGCCTCGCAGAGGCGCACTTCGCCGGTTCGCCGGGGTTGGCGGTTGGCTGCGTTCCGAACGACCAGAGGCCCTCGCCGCTTGCATCAGGCCCCCAGAGAGCGGGCGCAGTGTTGGTGGGGTTGCCGAAATCGGCGGCGGTCGGGCCGAGGCGATAGTCCATGATGTCGGGAGCGTTATAGCGCGCCGCGACCTTGCGGTACTGGATGGGATCGATGCTGCCATCGGCCGCAAGGATCAGCTCGCTCCAATTGCCGATGCGCCGCCCCGGCACCGGGGGCTTCTTGCCCAGCGGCCGCGAGGTCTTGTCGGCAGCGATCTTCGCGCCCATGTCTGCGGCAGTGCCCGCGCCGTCGCCGCTGCAAGCCGTGAGGGCGAACGCAGTGAGCGCCGCGAGAACCCATGCGGGACGGATCATATAATCTCCTCCATGTCGATGTCGAACGGTTTGCCGGGGAAAGGCGCGACCGACCCGAAGAGCCATAGCGACGGCCCGCTCGGTGTGCTGAACGGGTAAAGTTCGGCGTTCGCCCCGCGCCGCGGATTGACCGCATAGGTCAGTATCGCCTTGCCGTTATAGTCGGTCAGCGAGACGAAAATCGTGAATACCGACCTGCCAGCGCCGCTGCCGCCGAAACCGGCGGTATTGTAGGATACGGCGCCGGCAACGGGATCGACGATACGGGCATCGCGCAGCGTCCCCTGCACGCGACCGTCCGGGAACGCGAAGGTGACGCTGCGATCGCCGCGACTGACGAGGAACAGATCATCGGGCGCCGACGACAGGCCGTTGGTGAACAGAAACTTCGGGTTACGGCCGACCTTGAAGGAGTTGATCGGCGTCGTCGGCACCACCGCGCCGACCGGGGACTGCGGAAATGTAAGTCCCTGGACATTGAACGTCTGCACGGTGCCGTCCATCGATGCGACAAAGGCGCGGCTGCGGGCATAGACGCGCTGCGGCGATACCGAACCGATGCCCGGCCAGGTCTCGTTCGGCGACCAGCCCGGATCGCCGAATTCGCCGAACCAGGTGCTGCGATCAAGGCCGAAGATCGTCTTCGTCTGAACCCCGGCGCGCACCGAGGTCGGTTGGGTCACGGACACCGTCGTGACGACCGTCGGCCGCTGGGAGGGCTCGGTTGCAAAGCTGAACGGCCATTTGGCGGGATCGGTGATGCTGGCGTCGACCGTCCGGTTATAGTCGGCTTGGGTGCCGAGATACATTTTGCGGTAATATTGGTACAGCGGCGTCATGTTGACGAACGACACACGGTTTTCGGCCCGCGACGCGACAACGGCATAGCCCCCCGATGCCGCCTGGCTCCATTCCTGATCCCCGGGCGCATAATAGGGGTTCACGCCCGACCAAAGCGCCCGCGCCGAAGCCGTCGACAAATCCCCTACCGCCGGATCGTCGTTGATGCTGAACCCGCGCGGATTGCCGAGCGTCAAATTGTTGCTGACATCGACACTGGTCGGTGCTGCAAACGGCAAGTCGATAAAGCCAAGCAGCTTCATGCCGCGGATCGTCCAGGCGCCGGGCAGTCCCCAATACCAGCGCGAATTGGGCGTCTGGTCGGGGCTTCCGACCGCCATCTCGCGCGGACGCAACGCAATGAACGCCAGCTTGCCGCTGATCGTATTGGTGTCCCACACGGTCACGACCAGAAATTCGTTATAGGGCGTGACCGCCATTGCCGTCGGCACCATGCCCGCTGGCAGGCGGACGCCAGAGGTATCGAAAAGTTCGGGCGCGGTGTTGCCGACGGCAATCGGCGTGATCGTGCCGTCGCGAAACGCGGCGAAGCTGATCTGGCTGGCGTTGGCACGGCCCCGCGCCATGGCGACAGGAACCAGGGGCAAATCCGCGCGGCGGGTGGCAAGATCGCGGACCTGCGGATTGGCCGGCGTCGCGATGTTGTTACGATTCCACCAGTCGTAATTCCACGATGCGATCATGCGCATGCACAAACCGCCGGTGTAAAATACCGCCCCGTCGGCGCCGCGCGTGTTGCTGATGCCGAACTTATAGTCAGGATCGGAGGGATTGTCGGGCAGGAACAGGTGCTGTCCGCCGACCAGCCAGCCCGCGCCTTGCAGGCCGCGCGCGGCTTCTTCCTGATCGCTCCTAGGCTGCTGGCTCGGCGGCAGGCATTTTTCCGGCTCGCCGGGATTGTTCGTCGGCTGCGTGCCATAGGACCACAGCCCCTGGCCACTGGTCATGTCGGGGCCCCAGAGCGTCGGCGCGTTGGGGATCGGTTTGCCCTTCGCAAAGTCCGCCGCACTCGGTCCGAGCCGATAGTCCATCATCTCTGCACTGTTGTAGTTGTTCGCGATCCGCACATAGGCGGCGTGGTCCAGCGTCCCGTCGGGAGCGAGCAGCAGTTCGCGCCAGTTGCCGATCCGCAGTTGCTTGCCCAGGATCGGGGTCGTGGCGGTCGGCTGCGATCCCGCTGGCGGCTGCGGTACGGCGGCGACCAGCCCCAGGCTTTGCAGCAGCGACGACGCGCCCTCGACCGGACCACAGGCGCCGACCGCGATACACAGGCCGAGCGCAAACGCCCGTCGGATCGGGGCGATCGTGGCGGCAAGGTCCAATGACATCTGCGGCACTATGAAAACTCCCTCCGTCGACGACGTGCCGATGGCGCCTCGACGCCGCACGCCACCGGGAATCGCGGCCCGGCCAACAGAATTGAAGCGACTGCTACATTACCAAATCGCTAATGGCGCTTTATCGCCGGGCGATCGCACCAGACTGGGCAATTCGGGCACCGGATGAACGCCGATGGCCGCGCGGCAGCCGATAGCCGGGGTTGGCGACCCGACAGAATTGCTAGGGTCGATTCTCCGCACCGCAAGATTGCGCGGGCGCCCCGACCACCCATGTTGCGACCCGACGCACCGGAGGACGGCCATGCGACCGCCCCGCGTTACGGAGAAAGACCATGACCAAGAGACTGGCAGGCAAGAAGGCTTTCGTCACCGGCGGATCGCGCGGCATCGGCGCGGCGATCGCCAGGCGGCTGGCCGCGGAAGGTGCGGACGTCGCGATCACCTATGCCGGCAATGAAGCGGCGGCGAACCAGACGGTCGCGGCGATCACCGCCGCCGACGTGAGCGGCTTTGCGATCCAGGCCGATGGCGGTGATCCGGTCGCGGCGGCGCGCGCGATCGAAACTGCGTCCGAGCGGCTGGGCGGCATCGACATCATCGTCCACAATGCCGGCATCGCCGAATTCGCGCCGGTCGGCGAGCCCGGCGGCGACAGTTTCGAGCGGCAGTTCGCGCTCAATGTCGGCGGCGTCTATCACGGCACCCGCGCGGCGATCCCGCATCTGCGCGACGGCGGCCGGATCATCATCATCGGCAGCATCAACGCGCATGCGATGCCGGTCGAAGGCGGCGCGGTCTATGGCGCGACCAAGGCGGCGGTCGCGGGCCTCGCGCGCGGCTGGGCCCGCGATCTGGGCGGGCGCGGCATCCTGGTGAACGTCATCCAGCCGGGGCCGATCGACACCGATCTCAACCCCGCCGACGGCCCGTTCGGCCCGGCGCTCACCGCGATGACGGCGCTCAAGCGCTATGGCCGGGCGGACGAAGTCGCCGCGCTTGCCGCTTTCCTCGCCAGCGACGATGCAAGCTACATCACCGGCGCGCAGATCGACATCGACGGCGGGCTGACCATCTGAGGCGCGGGGCCCCGTCGCGGTCAGCCGGCCGCGACGGGGGGCGGCAGATCGTCGCCCTCCGGCGCGTCGCCCCGCCGGGCGACGCTGCCCCAATCGATGTTGCGCGTCATGTACATCACCGCCGCCAGCGCCGCGAACAGCAGCAGCGAGCCGATCAGCAGCGAATAGGCCTCCAAGCTCAGCAGGATATAGAGCACGGCATAGAGCGCCGCGAGCAGCGCCATGATATAGCCCGCGCGCCGGCGGCTCCCGAGCACTGCCGCCGAATAGAGCGTCAGCAGGCCGATGATCGCGGCGGCCGCGACCAGATAGGCGGGCAGGAAGCCGATCACCTCGGCAAAGGCCAGCAGCATGACGAAGAACAGCACCAGCCCCGCCCCGACCAGCAGATATTCGACTCCCGACACGCGCACGCCTGCGACCACGTCGAACATCAGGAACGCCATGAAGGTGAAGCCGATGAACAGGAACCCGTATTTCACCGACCGGTTGACCTGACTGTAGAGGTCGACCGGGGTGATCAGCGTCACCCGCGCTTCATAGGCACCGGGCTCTGCGCCAAGCGCGTCGAGATCACGCCCGCCGGGCCGGACCTCGTCGGGCGTGCTTGCCCGCGCGGCGACCAGCGCGCGGCCGAGCGCGAGATTGCCGATGCGGTAGACCGCCTTGAAACCTGCGTCGCTCACGCTCGGCTTTGCGGGCAGGAATCCGCCCTGGAAACTCGGGCTCGGCCAGGGCGATGTCACCGTCCAGCGCGTATCGCCCGCTTGCGGGGCCAGCGCGATCCAGCCATTGCCGCGAAAATCGAACGCGAAGTCGACCGCCATCGGCGCCTGGCGCAGGCTGCCGGCATCGATCCACGCGAAAAAGCCCGAGCCGCCCGTCTCGCCCAGCCCCTTGCCCGGCTGCAACGATCGGGCGCTGCCATTGATGCGCACGCTGGGCGGTGGTCCGTAAAGCCCGCGCGCGTCGGACAAGCCGAAGCGCAGCTCGGCCCGGTCAAAGGCGAGCTGGTCGGGCTTGACCCCGAAACGCTGGAGATCGGCGGGCAGGACGAAGCGCGCCGTGCCG
Organism: Sphingomonadaceae bacterium; assembly: GCA_002863155.1. Classification (GTDB taxonomy): domain Bacteria; phylum Pseudomonadota; class Alphaproteobacteria; order Sphingomonadales; family Sphingomonadaceae; genus Sphingomonas. The sequence continues at coordinate 11,707 of PKED01000191.1, forward strand.
CTGGTGCGCGCACCATAGACGACCGCTTCATAGATCGACCGTCGACGCCGTTCGGGGGTGAGCGTGGAAGCGATGTCGGCGCTCGTCGGCGCCAGCGACAATTCGCGCCACTGCAGGGTCTGTTTGGTCACCTGGCGACCGCCCTCGGTCACGGTTTCGCTCACCGCTTCCTGATAGGGGATGATGAGCAGCGGCCCGGCGAGCGTCTGCGGCCCGCCCCAGCCCTCGGCGATCGAATTGCGGGCGACTTCGGATTGCTTCTGCCGGTCATAGACGAGCAGATAGACGGTGAAGAGCGGCACGCTGAGCATCGTCGCGATCAGCAGGGCGATCGCGAATTTGAAGCTCGCGCTGCGATTGGAACGGTCGAAATAGGATGGGCGATAGGCCAAGACACCGATACTCCGTCGATGAACCGTGCATTTTCATAGCCGAGCCGTTGCGGCTTACCAAGTGGTTTTGCGCCGGTCCGCGAATTGTCTTTCCCCCGCCCAGGCTTTAGCGCTGGCGCGATGCGGCTCGACCAATGCCATAATGTCGATGATTTCCGGCGGCTCGCCAGGGCGCGGCTGCCCGGGCCGGTGTTCCATTACATCGACGGCGCAGCCGACGACGAAGTGACGCGGCGCCGCAACACCGCCGCCTTCGACGATTGCGATCTCGTGCCGAGCGTACTTGCGGGCGTCGCCGACATCGACATGAGCGTGACGGTGATGGGCAAGCGGATCGCGATGCCGCTGTTCCTGTCGCCGACCGCACTGCAGCGGTTGTTCCACTGGCAGGGCGAGCGCGCGGTCGCGGCGGCGGCGCAGAAATTCGACACCTGGTTCGGTATCTCCTCGCTCGCGACGGTCGGCATCGCCGAAATCGGCCGGACGATCGCGAGCCCCAAGCTGTTCCAACTTTATGTCCACAAGGACAAGGGGCTGAACGCGGCGATGATCGCGGCGTGCAAGGCGGCGCGCTTCGACGCGATCGCGTTGACGGTCGACACAATCGTCGGCGGCAACCGCGAGCGGTGCCTGCGCACCGGCTTCACCTCGCCGCCGCGGCTGACGCCGCGGTCGGCGCTCAGTTTCGCGCTACATCTGCGCTGGACGCTCGACTATCTCTGCCGCGAACCGTTCGAGCTGTCGAACCTCAAGGATCATCTCGACGAGGGATCGCGCAAGGCGATGTCAATCGGCGACTATTTCACGAGGATGCTCGACCAGTCGCTCGACTGGAAGACGGCCGAGGCGATCCGCGCCGACTGGGGCGGGCAATTCTGTCTGAAGGGGATCATGTCGGTCGAGGATGCCCGGCGCGCGGTCGATATCGGCGCGACCGCGATCATGGTGTCGAACCATGGCGGGCGGCAATTGGATGGCAGCCGCGCCCCGTTCGACCAGCTCGCCGAGATCGTCGATGCGGTCGGCGGCCGGATCGACGTGATCTGCGACGGCGGCATCACCCGTGGCAGCCACGTCCTGAAAGCGTTGAGCGTCGGCGCGAAGGCCTGTTCGGGCGGGCGGTTGTACCTTTACGCGCTGGCCGCGGCGGGCCAGGCAGGCGTCGAGCGGGCGCTCGGGAATCTGCGCGCCGAGATCGAGCGCGACATGAAGCTGATGGGCGCGCGCCGGGTCGACGACCTGACGCGCGCCAATCTGCGCTGGCGCTAGGCCCGATCAGATCAGGCCGAGGCGAAGCCCAACGAAGATCAGCACCAGCGTGCCGATGATCGACATGATGATCCCCGACGGCTTGGGCGTGAACATGTCCTTTTCCTTGGTGAACATGCCGCCGATCATGCCGCCGACATAGGAACCGGCGATCCCGAGCAGTGCGGCGAACAGCCAGTTGATATTCTGGTTGCCCGGATAGAGCCACGCGGCGAGGAGACCGACGATCAGGCCGGTCAACAGCATCCAGATATATTTCATGATGTAGATTTCCCGCTGTTGATGGGCTTGTTCCGGCGGCGTCATAACACCGCTCAGGAGTGTAATGCACGCCGGGCGGGGTGGTTCCCGATCCCCTGCCGCGACGCTATCGGCGATCGAGCAGGGTGACGGCAGGCGTGCCGACCGGGGCGCTCTCGGTCTTGGGCGCGCGACGGTCGAGCGCCGCCAGCCAGCGTTTCGCCCCGTCGCCGATGAAGCTCTGCGGCAGCGACGGGGTGAGGTCGCCTCGGGCTTCCCACTCGCTCACCAGCCGCGCCGCCTCGTTGCTTGCCGCATCGAGCGACTGGGGCTTGCGCAGCGCGTGATTGATCAGCGCATCGCCGAAAAAGGTCCAGTCGCTGTCGGCCTGGCAGCCGAACGAGGTGCGATCGCCGACCGAGGCGGTCAGCACCGCGCTGTCATCGTCCGACAATGCAGGCACGAAACTGCCCGAATAGCAGGCGCTGACGATCACCAGCCGCCGCTTGATCCCGAGCCCGTCGAGCATCGCCGCCAGCCGCACCGGGCTGATGATGCCGAAACCGTTGTCGCCGTCATTGTAGACCACGCCGATCCGTGCGCCGTGGCTGGTCGAATAAAGGACCAGCACGTCCTCGCGCTTGTCCATGATTTCGGCGATCCGCGCGAGGACGAGGGCAAGGTGCGCCGGGCTGCCGCGCGGCAGGTCGATGCCGCCCTTGCCGTCGGGTCCGGCGAGCGTGATCGTCCGCCCCGCCGCGTCGTAGCGCCGCGCGAGCACCTGCCCCGCCTCGCGTGCCTCGCGCGAGAAATTGCCGTCGCTGTCAAGCGCGACCGACACGACATAGGCGTCGACCACGCCCTTTCGCTGCGGCGCGAGCGCGGCCAGCACACGGTCGATGCGGCGATGCTCGGCAAGTTCGTCGGCGGGGTTGCGGTGATGCTCGACTTCGGTCCCGCCGTCCGAATAGCGCAGCGTCTCTTCATAGGTCAGCGCGTTGAAGAAGGGCGGCGGCGCGCCGTGCTCCGGGGGTTTCCGCGGCGCCTGTTGCGGTGTCGCGGGCACGACCGTGACGGTGGCGAGAAACGCGGTTGCGACGATGCGGATCGCTAGCTGGGACAATCTTTGGCGTCGCACCACAGCATTGTGGAGCGCGGCATGCCAGCGTCAAGGGGTTTTGGGCGGCGTCGGTCCACCTTGAGTTCCAACTTCGGACGCATCGGCAGGGAGTGGCTGGACCGACGCGTTGATCAGAGTCTGCACGATCATCGCCAAGGCATAGCAGACAGTGATCACCGCCAGCATCGGCGACCATTCGAATAGCGCCCACATGGTCTTCAGCAGGGGCATGTCCTTGGCGGCAGGCGCGACCGACGACAGGCGCAGATAGCTCCAGCCGCCGAAAAACAGCGCCCCGATGCTCAGCGCCCCGACGGCCGCCGCCGCCCGAAATTGCCGATGATGGAGCAGCCGCACCCGCTCCCAATAGCCTTTCTTCGCCTTGCTCTCGGCCATCTTGAGTGCGGCGGCTTCGAATTCGCTTCGTGCCTTCGCGATTCTGGTGGGCGTGCCTTGGGCGGCCGCTGCCTGATTGGCGACGCCGCATGCGATTTCAGCGACGTGGTGCGACGCGACTGCCCGGGCGACTTCGGCATCGGCAAGCTTGCGGTTGAGGCCGCTTTCGCGCCACCACCGCAGCAACCCTGCCAGCAACACCGTCGCCGACCCGGCGACGGTTACGCCGCCGACCGCCTGGAGCGTCGCCCAGGCAAAGTCCGCAAAGGAGGCGAAGCTCGCCGCCTTGCCGCCCAGCACGGCCTTGATCAGCCCGCCCGCCGCCGTCACCGCCGCCGACGTCAGCACGAGGATGATGCCGAGGATGACCAGATAGGCCGCGTACATGTGCAGGAACCGCGCAAACCCGGTCAGCCTTCCGGCAAATGGTTCAAGTTCGACCGGTCGACCGCTGTCGCTCTCAGGCGCGATCAGCCAGCGCATCACGCGCCGCCGCTGGACCGCGCCGGCCGATTTGTCGAAGCCTTCGGTGCCCGTGAAATAGCGGATATGCGCGAGCAGATAATCGAAGCCCCACCTTGTCTCGATCGTCTCGAGCCTCGGCAGATAACGCCACGGCCCATCGATCGCGGGATCGGGCGGCATCGCATAGGCACTCAGATTTCCCGCGACCGGGTCCTGCGGCGCATGCAGGTTGATCCAGCGGCACGATGCCGGAAAGGGACTGTCGGGCGCCCCTTCCGGACCGACATCGGTCGCGGTCGCGACGACGCGCGGCCAGAGCCCCGCAAATTTGTTGAGCGGGCTGCCATAGGTCAGGAACCCGGCGAGATTGCCGAACAGCCTGGGCCGGCTGATGATGTCGTCGTCGCTCAGCCACGGCGGGCGCGCGGGCATCATCTCGCCGATTTCGGACGGCGGCCGGCGTCGGGTGACGTCGTCGGACTTCACGCTGTCCGGCAGGCTTTCCCAATGAGCCCGGCTCAGATAATTGGGCAGCGCATGGCCGATCTCGGTCAGGCCATTATAAGCGAGCACCGTACCCTGGCTGTGCGCGACCACATACCAGCGATCGAGGTCGTCGCGCGCGCCCATCGTCACCATTTCGGCGACCATCCGCCGCCGGATGCCGACACGGCGCGGGTGGCCGGGATCGCTGAGCGCGGTCGCGCCGGGCACCGCGCGCTCCTCATAGGTCCGGACGTCGCCGACATAGCGCACGAGCAGCACCGGCGTCGGCGCCTGATCGAGCAATTGCTGCAACAGTCGCTTGGCAAGGCCCCAGGTCGCCGCCGTCAGCAGTGCGATCAGCCCTGCGACGGCCAGCTGCAGTCGCGATACCGGTTCCCAGAAAGCGTCGCCCGACACCGATTTCGGCAGCTTTACCAGCTTCGACGTGCGATGATTGGCAACGTCGATCTTCTTTTCGAGGCCCGTCGCGTCGAGTTCGCGATAGATGGGCGCGGCCCATTGCCCAAATCCCCAGAGCCAGAATCCGATGACATCGGAAATGCCGTCGCGCTCGCCCAGATCGGCCCACCAGACTTCGTGGCATTGAAAGGCGACGTTGCGGCCGGGGCCGGTGACGTGCAGCGTGATCGGGCTGAGCCCGGCCGGATGCGGCTCCCCGGGCGGCAGCTTCCAGTCGTCGGTCCGGTCGACGATCGCGCAGCTGTAGGGGCCGTCATCCGCCTGCCGCATCAATTCGGCGAATTCGACGACTGTGCTGCGCAGATGGTCGAACCGCTTCTGCTCGCCGATGCCATGGACGAAGAGCAGCCCGACATTTTCGATTTCGGTCGGGCTCGGCGTCACCTTCAGCCCCCGTCCGGAGCAGCCGGCTTGGCGCTCAGATCGGGAATGCAGGTCTCGGCCTGCTCATGCTTGGCGACCGTCGCCAGCACGCCGCAGGCGCGCGCCAGCGGCTCGTCCCACAGCTGCCAGGCATCGGCGGTGCGACCGATGTCGTAGCGCACGCCGCTGCGGTCCGGATTGAACGCGGTACCTGCCCGGTGGCTCGACAGCGATTCGCGCGCGTCGCGCAGAAACGCATCGCCATAGATCCGCGTCTTCTGCACCGAAGCCGCACCGGCGAGCGCGTCCTTGAAGATAGGCACGAACCCCGCGATGTTGCCGCCCGAAAAGGCGGCGATCAGATTCCCCGCGCGGTCGAGCGACTGCTGGGTGTCGATCCGCTCGCTGTCGAGCGCCACCTGGAACACGCGCAGTAACCGGGTGACGAAGCTGGACCAGCGCAGGCTGCGCTGGCGGTCCTCAAAGGCATAGGTCAGCATCGTCGGCGCGGCCGGATCATCGAGGGTGATCGCCCCCTTGCCGATCAGCGCGTCGCGACCGCCGACATTCATGACCGCGCTTGCCTCACGCAGCGTGCGCTCGGCCTCGACGATATGGCCGAGCAGCAATTCGGCCTGCGCGACCTGGCGGCGGCTCGGGTGCGAGACGATCAGCTCGGTGCCATATTGGGTGAGCAGCGCCAGCAGGATATGGCCGCGCAGCAACCGTCCTTCGACATCCGCGTCACCGCCGACCGGTGCCCACACGCCCGCCCCCACCGGGCCGACATAGCAATCGAGATAGCGGTTGAGCTTCCAGTCGGGACGGTCCTTGCTCGTCGCGACCGGGTCGCTGATCCCCCGTTCGAACAGGGCGGGATTGTCGGTCGAATTCTTGAAAGGCCCGGGCCCTGGAATCGGCACATAGGGCGCACCGATTCCCTTTTCGTCGAGACCCTGTGTGGCGGCGGTCGCAGCGGTCGGCGGCCAGTACTGGACCGACGGCATCAGCCCGTCGGCGATGATTCTGGTCGCGCCCGCGACGAACGCCGATCCGTTCTGGTCGAGCAATTGCTGGCGCGTCTTGGTCGGCAAGGGCTTGTCGGCGGCATGGCGATAGAACCAGTCGTCACGCGCGATGCCGGTCAGCGCAGTCGGCGTGTAGAAGCCGCTGTCGAGCAGACATTCGCGAAAGCTGGTCCGGTTGACCCCAGGTGGCGCGACGGAAAAGCCCGTGCTGAGCAGGGTACACCCGGGCAGGGCCACGATTGGGACGATCAATGCCAGCGGCCATGCCGCCCAACGCGCCAACGCCATCGACTGCTCCCACCCTCGAGCCGCACGCAAGTCGTGCGCGAAGAATAGCTCAATCGAAGAAATTAGACAATAACGTTACGGCGACGTTGCGGCGAAATCGACAAGCCGGGCCGTGTTCGACCCGGCCGTGTTCGAATCATCATAGTAATCGATGCGTTCAGTAAACCCGCTTCTTCGGCTTGATATAGTCGATGTCGTCGGTGAGCGTGTAGTCGTGCACCGGGCGATAGTCGATCGCCACTTGTCCGCCGTCGCCGCCCCAACCCTGGAAGGTCGCGATGGTGTGCTTCATCCAGTTGACGTCGTCGCGCTCGGGGAAGTCCTCGTTGACATGCGCGCCGCGCGATTCCTGGCGGTTGGCGGCCGAGTTGACCGTCACCACCGCCTGCGCGAGCAGATTGTCGAGCTCGAGCGTCTCGACCAGATCGGTGTTCCAGATCAGCGATCGGTCGGCGATCTTCACGTCGGCGAACCCCGCATAGATCGCCGCTATCTTGTCCTTGCCCTCGCTCAGCAGCGCATTGTCGCGGAACACCGCGCAATGCTTCTGCATCGTGCGCTGCATGTCGAGCCGCAGCGCAGCGGTCGGCGTGCCGCCATCGGCGTGGCGGAACTTGTCGAGCCGGGTCAGCGACAGCTCTTCCGACCCCTTGGGCAGCGGATTGTGCGGCGTCTGCGGTTTCAGCGTTTCCTTGATCCGCAGCCCGGTCGCGCGGCCGAACACCACCAGGTCGATCAGCGAGTTCGAGCCGAGCCGGTTGGCGCCGTGGACCGACACGCATGCCGCCTCGCCGACTGCGAACAGGCCGGGGACGACGGTGTCGGGGTTGCCGTCCTTCAGATTCACGACCTCGCCGTGGAAGTTACACGGAATGCCGCCCATGTTGTAATGCACGGTCGGCGCGACCGGCAGCGGCTGGCGCGTCAGGTCGACGCCGGCGAAGATCTTGCCGGTCTCGGTGATGCCGGGCAGCCGTTCGGCGAGCACCTTGGGATCGATATGATCGAGATGGAGGAAGATGTGATCCTTCTCCTTGCCGACCCCGCGCCCTTCGCGGATTTCCATTGCCATCGATCGTGACACGACGTCGCGGCTCGCCAGATCCTTGGCGGACGGGGCATAGCGCTCCATGAAGCGCTCGCCTTCGCTGTTGGTCAGGTAACCGCCCTCGCCGCGCGCGCCTTCGGTGATCAGCACGCCCGCGCCGTAGATGCCGGTCGGGTGGAACTGAACGAATTCCATGTCCTGAAGCGGCAACCCGGCGCGCAGCACCATCCCGCCGCCATCGCCGGTGCAGGTATGCGCCGAGGTGGCGGAGAAATAGCAGCGGCCATAGCCGCCGGTCGCCAGCACCACCGCATGGCTGCGGAACCGGTGGATCGATCCGTCGTCCATGCACAAAGCGATCACGCCCCGGCACACGCCGTTTTCCATGATCAGGTCGAGCGCGAAATATTCGATGTAGAAGTCGGCATCGTATTTCAGGCTCTGCTGATAGAGCGCGTGGAGCATCGCATGGCCGGTGCGGTCGGCGGCGGCGCAGGTGCGCTGCGCGGGCGGCCCTTCGCCCATATTCTGCATCATGCCGCCGAACGGGCGCTGATAGATCTTGCCCTCTTCGGTGCGGCTGAACGGCACGCCGGCATGTTCGAGCTCGTAGACGGCGGCGGGCGCCTCGCGGCACAGATATTCGATCGCGTCCTGATCGCCGAGCCAGTCTGAGCCCTTGACGGTGTCGTACATGTGCCAGGTCCAGTGGTCCGGGCCCATGTTGCCGAGCGACGCTGCGATCCCGCCCTGCGCGGCGACGGTGTGGCTGCGGGTCGGGAACACCTTGGTGATGCACGCGGTCTTCAGCCCCGCCTCGGCGATGCCCATCGTTGCGCGCAGGCCGCTGCCGCCCGCGCCGACCACCACCGCGTCATAACTGTGATCAATGATCTTGTAGGCGGCAGTCATGCAGCAGCTCCGGCAAAGGCGATCCTGAGGACCGAAAAGATCGCGGTCGCGCCCGCGCCGACCACGAAGAAGTTGAGCATCAGCAGCAACGCGGTGCGCATCGCGCCGTGCTGGTAATCCTCGATCAGCACCTGCAGGCCGAGGCGGAAATGGTAGAAGACGCTGATCACCAGCAGGATCATCGGGATGGCCGCGACCGGCGAGGCGAGCCAGCGGCGGACGCTGTCATAATCATGGCCGGGCAGCATCGCGATCGACGCGAGCAGCCATGCCATCAGCACGAGGTTGCCGGCTGCGGTCAGCCGCTGATGCCACCAGTGATGCGCGCCCTGCTTCGACGAGCCGAGACCGCGCACGCGGCCGAGTTCGGTGCCAGTGCCCATCCTTATCTCCCTGCCAGCAGATAGGCCCAATAGGCCGTGGTGAGGACGATCGCGACCAGCATCGTCGCCTGGGCGAAGCGCTTGTTCGACTTGAGCTCATAGCCCGCGCCGGTATCGAGCAGCAGGTGCCGGATTCCGCTCATCATGTGCTGGAAAAAGGCCAGCGTCAGCCCGATGCCGAACAACAGCCCGATCGGGTTCAGATGCCCGCCGTCGAGCGTGAAGAGCTTCAGGAACAGCGCATAGCTTTCCGGCCCGCCGGCAACGGCGGCGAGGAACCAGACGAACAGCACCGAGCCGACAATCGCCATGCCGTCGCCCGTGATCCGGTGCAGGATCGAGACCAGCATGTGCGGGCCCCATTTCCAGATGCTGAGATGGGGCGATCTCGGGCGTGCGGGACGGGGTGAAGCCAAGGCCTTATCCTTCGGTGCGACTGTCGCGCTCCTATTACCCCCCACGCGCGCCGATGCAACCGCGCCCTTGGGACGGGATTGGCCCTAACCCTGTCTTAACCAAATCGCCTTACCGCTTCGTCTGAAAGCACAGCGTATCTGACCGGCTCTGCGATGGAAGGATTTGTCCTTTGAACAACAGTGATTTGCCCGTTGTCGGTTCCGTTGCGGCGGCGGTCGACTTGTCGGCGCGACTCCGGGTGTTCGATTTCGACGGTTCGCTCGCCAATGCCAGCCGCGACACCTGGGCCGTGCTGGAGCCGGAAGTTCGTTTTATTTCAGAGGCTTACTGGCAGCAATGGCTGCGCTGCTTTGCCGATGAGCGCCAATGGGCGCCGATGGAAACCAAGAAGATGATCGATGTGGGTTGCGACTTCCTGCGCAACCGGTTCCTTCACACCGCCGACCGGGGCTGGATCGAATCGATCGAGCGATCGGTCGCCGCCGCCTATGTGGCCGACGTCACGCCGATGGCCTTGCTGTCGATGATCGCGGCGAGCGACCGCGCGGCGATGGATGCGCTGCTGCGCCGGATCGACCGCAACGACGCGAAGCTGCCCGTGCTGATCGACACGCTGATGCGGCTGTCGGCGCTCGAAGGCGAAATCACCGTCGCGATCTATAACGCCTATCGCGACCACAGCGCGCAGGTCGCGCGCGACCGGCTTGCCGCCGAATTCCGCGAAGGCATCGCCAAGATGGTCGAAAGCGTCAGCCACGAAGGATCGGCGCTGCGCACCCAGGCGACTCGCACGTCGAATTCGACGCGCGGGATGCTGGGCAAGACCAGCGAAGTCGCCGCCGCCGCCGAACAATCGGCGGTCGCGATGCGCGAAGCCGCCCATACCGCCGCCGGGCTGATCCGCGCGATCGAGGATGCGCGGTCCGAAGTGGAGGCCGCCGCCGAGATCGCCACCCGCGCCGCCAGCCAGGCCGGTGCGGCCGTCGGCATGTCGGAAACGCTGTCGGACCACGCCAAGTCGATCGAATCGATCCTTGGCCTGATCCGCGACATTGCGGGCCAGACCAATCTGCTCGCGCTCAACGCGACGATCGAGGCGGCACGCGCCGGCGACGCCGGGCGCGGCTTCGCGGTCGTTGCGCAGGAGGTGAAGAGCCTCGCTAACCAGACCGCGCGCGCGACCGACGACATCGCCGCGAAGATCGCCGCGATTCAATCGGCCACGCGCTCGACGGTCGACACCAATGCCTCGATTCGCTCGACCGTCGCCGAAGTCCAGCAGTCCGCGGAAAAGATCCGCACTGCCATGGAGATGCAGGCCCAGACCGTGACCGCGATCACCGCGAGCGTCGATGAAACCGCGCTCGCCGCCGATTCGATGTCGAACACCATCGCCGCGATCCGCGAGGATACCGAAAGCGTGGCCAGCGATATCGACCGGGTCGGTCAGGGCTTCGATGCGTTCGACGCGCGGCTTGGAACGCTGAAGGTAACGGCGGGGGACTTCATCTCGAAGGTCGCAGCATGACGCTGACGTCGAAAGTGTTCGCCGCCGACGCGGTCTGGGGCGAGGACGATCGATCTGCACGCGAGCGGGTGGAGAATTACGACCGCGACGGCATGATCGCGCGGCATTACCCCGAAACCGCCGCTTTCATCGACCGGTATGCCGAGCGGCTCGCCGCCGATTTCTGGGATCATTATATGGGCCATGAATATATGGCCGCGTATCGCGACGTCTTTACCGCCGCGGTGATCGCCAAGCGCATCCGGCGCAGCGCCGAATTCACCCGGCTGAAGTTCAGCGCGCCGTTCGACGACGCGTGGATC
>PKED01000201.1 GCA_002863155.1 Sphingomonadaceae bacterium
GCTGGACGGCGATCGAGGCCGAGATGTATGGCGTCACGCCGAGCGCGATCAGGCTCATCCGCTTGAGCGCACCGCCCGAGAAGCTGTTGAACAGGTCGAGCACACCGCCGCGCGTCTGATCGCTCAGCAGGCCGAGCGCGGTGGGATCGATACCCGGCAGCGGCACATAGCTGAGCAGCCGGAAGACGATCAGCGCGCCGATCGTGAACCACAGGCGTTTGCGAAGGTCGGTGGCCTGCGCGAACTTCGCGAGGCTGATGCTGGAACTCACTCGGTCGGCTGCGGATGCCATTGGTATCAATCGTCCCGGAAATTGCGGCCGGCTCGGGGCCGCCTCAATCGCTCATATAGGGGTGCCGCGCCGCTTGTCTAATGCCGTGCGACGCGACGATGACGGCAAAGCGAAACGGCGGGGTCGCCCCCGCCGTCCGATCATCCCGTCTCAGCCCTTGGCGGCCGGCTTGAAGCTGCTCTGGCTGTACTTCTTGGCGGCGGCCTTTTCGGCGGCCGGCACGACATGGATCACTTCGACCGCACCGCCCAGCTTTTCGACGGCCTCGATCGCGCCCTTCGACGCGCCGGCGACCTTGAAGCTCAGCTTGGTGGTCAGTGCGCCCTTGCCGAGCAGACGGACGCCGTCCTTGCCCCCACGGGCGAGGCCGGCCGCCTTGAGCGCGGCATGATCGACGACGCCGTCGACCGTCAGCTTGCCCGAATCGATCGCCTTCTGGATCGCGCCCAGGTTCACCTCGGCATGATCCTTGGCGAAGATGTTGTTGAAGCCGCGCTTCGGCAGCCGCATGTGGAGCGGCATTTGGCCGCCTTCGAAGCCGGCGATGCTCACACCCTCGCGGCTCTTCTGGCCCTTCTGGCCGCGCCCGGCAGTCTTGCCCTTGCCGGAACCGATGCCACGGCCCACGCGCATCCGCGACTTGCGGGCGCCTTCATTGTCACGGATTTCGTTCAGTTTCATGGTGCACTCGCTTTCGCTTTTGACGCGCTGATAGTTGGACGCCCACCCCCGAAGGGAGCGGAAGGTCGGTTAGCCCTCGACCTGCACCATATGACGGACCTTGCGGATCATGCCCCGGACTTCGGGGGTGTCCTCAAGCTCGCTGGTGCGGTGCATCTTGTTGAGCCCCAGGCCGATCAGCGTCGCGCGCTGGTCGCTGGTGCGGCGGATGGGCGAACCCGTCTGCGTAATCTTGATGGTTGCCATTGCTCGTTACTCCACGACCGCGAGCGCTTCGGCGTCGGCAGTCGCCTTGTCGGCGCCGCCACGACCGAGCAGGTCGGCGATCTTCTTGCCACGACGCTGCGCGACCGCCTTCGGGCTGGTCTGCGTGACCAGCGCCTCGAACGTCGCCCGGATCATGTTGTAGGGGTTCGACGTGCCGACCGACTTGGTCACCACATCGGCGACGCCAAGCGATTCGAACACGGCGCGCATCGGACCACCAGCGATGATGCCGGTGCCCTGCGGCGCCGAGCGCAACGTCACGCGACCGGCACCGAAGTGGCCATTGCCGTCATGGTGCAGCGTGCGGCCTTCCTTCAGCGGCACGCGGACCATGGCCTTCTTCGCAGCGGCCGTCGCCTTCGAAATGGCTTCCGGCACTTCGCGCGCCTTGCCATGGCCGAAGCCCACCCGGCCCTTGCCGTCGCCGACAACGACGAGTGCTGCAAAGCCGAAGCGCTTGCCGCCCTTCACCGTCTTCGAGACGCGGTTGATGTGCACCAGCTTCTCGATCAGCTCTTCGCCCTGATCCTCGCCAGGACCGCCGCGACCGCGATTGTCGCGACCGCCACGGCTGTCACGACCGCGACCATCACGGTTGCCGCCGCCCGGGCCGCCACGACCACGACCGCCGCGCGGGCCACGGCCCTGGGGTGCGTCGGGAGCGCCCTCGGCGCCGGTGCTTACGATTTCATCGACCATCTCAGAACTCCAACCCGGCTTCGCGCGCGGCTTCCGCCAGCGCCTTGACGCGACCATGGAACAGGAAGCCGCCACGGTCGAACACGACCCGCGTCACGCCTGCCTGCTTGGCCGCTTCGGCAACGCGCTTGCCGACCAGCGTCGCTGCATCGACATTCGCGCCCGACGTGCCGCGCACGTCCTTTTCCAGCGTGGACGCCGAAGCGATCGTGCGCCCCTGGGCATCGTCGATGACCTGCGCATAGATGTGCTTGCCCGACCGGTGGACGGACAGGCGCGGACGGCCCGCGCCACGCGCACGAAGCGCGGTGCGGTTGCGGCGGCGCCGCTTCTCGAACAGAGACATTCCCTTGGTCGACATCACTTCTTCTTCCCTTCCTTGCGGAAGATGAACTCGCCGCGATACTTGATGCCCTTGCCCTTGTACGGCTCGGGCTTGCGCCAGCGACGGATTTCCGCGGCCACCTGGCCAACCTTTTGCTTGTCGATCCCGCTGATCTCGACCGTGGTCTGATCGGGGGTCTTGATCTCGATCCCTTCCGGAATCGCATAGTTGACATGGTGGCTGTAGCCGAGCTGCAGGTTCAGGTTGCGACCCTGCGACGCGGCGCGATAGCCGACGCCGGTGATCTCCAGCACCTTGGTGAAGCCCGTCGTCACGCCGGTGACGAGGTTCTGCACCATCGTGCGCTGCATGCCCCAAAAGGCGCGCGCACGCTTGCTGTCGTTTGCCGGCTTGACCGAGATGGCGCCGTCTTCCAGCGCATAGGTGATGTCGTCGAACAACGGCATCGTCAGCGTGCCCTTCGGCCCCTTGACCGAGATCTGCCCGCCGTCGATCGTCGCGGTGACACCCGCCGGAATCGGCACGGATTTCTTACCAATGCGGCTCATCAGAATACCTCCGCCAGCACTTCGCCGCCGACATTCTGGTCGCGCGCTTCGGCGTCGGACAGAACGCCACGCGGCGTCGAGACGATCGTGATGCCCAGGCCGTTCATGACGCGCGGCAGGTCCTGCGCGCCCGAATAGACCCGGCGACCGGGCTTGGACACGCGCGCGACATGCTTGATCGCGGGCTGGCCCTCGAAATATTTGAGCTCGATACGGATGCCCTTGGCAGGGCCCATCTCTTCCTCGGAATAGCCGCGGATATAGCCTTCGCGCTGGAGCACGTCGAGCACGCGGACGCGCAGCTTCGACGCCGGCGAAAGGACAGAATCCTTGCGCGCGCGCTGGCCGTTGCGGATGCGGGTGAGCATGTCACCAATAGGGTCGGTCAATGCCATATCTCGTCCTTACCAGCTCGACTTCGTCACGCCCGGAATCAGGCCCTTGTTGGCCAGTTCGCGGAGCTGCACGCGGCAGAGGCGGAACTTGCGGTAATAAGCGCGCGGACGACCCGTCAGCTCGCAGCGGTTGCGGATGCGGGTCGGGTTGCCGTTGCGCGGCACTTCGGCCAGCTTCAGGCGCGCCATCAGCCGCTCGGTCTCGTCGAGCGCCTTGTCGTTCGCGATCGCCTTCAGCTTCGCATAGCGGCCGGCATATTTCTTCACCAGCTTCTTGCGACGCTCATTCTTGTTGATCGAACTCAGTTTCGCCATGGACTTAAGCTCTCTTCTTTTCCTTCATCGGCCACGGACCGTGGCCACCAATTGCAGTTAAGCGGCCTTCTTCTCGGTCGCTTCGCCAGTGGATTCCGGCGGGAACGGGAAACCGAACAGCCGGAGCAGTTCGCGGGCTTCCTGGTCGGTCTTGGCCGTGGTCGTGACGATTACGTCCATGCCGCGCACCTTGTCGACCTTGTCATAGCTGATCTCAGGGAACACCAGCTGCTCCTTCAGACCGCAGGCATAGTTGCCACGGCCGTCGAAGCTCTTGGGGTTCAACCCGCGAAAGTCGCGAACGCGCGGCAGCGCGATCGTGATGAACCGGTCGAGGAATTCGTACATACGTTCGCGGCGCAGCGTGACCTTGCAGCCGATCGGCATGCCTTCGCGCAGCTTGAACTGCGCGATCGACTTCTTGGCGCGCGTCACGACCGGCTTCTGGCCGGCGATCAGCTCCATTTCAGCCGAAGCCTGCTCGACCTTCTTCTTGTCCTGCGTCGCTTCGCCCACACCCATGTTCAGGACGATCTTCTCGATCCTGGGCACTTCCATGTGGTTCTTGTAACCGAACTTGTCGGTCATCGCCTTGATGATGGTCTCGTCATAGAGCGCCTTCATCCGCGGCGTGTACTGATCAGCCATTGATGACCTCCCCGGACTTCACGGCCACGCGGACCTTCTTGCCGTCGCGCGTCTCGAACCGGACGCGGGTGGCAGCGCCCGTCTTCGGATCGGCAAGCGCGACCTTCGAGACGTGAAGCGGCGCTTCGAATTTGTCGAGCCCGCCCTGCGGATCGGTCTGGCTCGGCTTCTTGTGGCGGGTGGCGACGTTCACGCCCGACACGACGACCTTGCCGTCCTTCGGCAGCGCGCGCGTGACTTCGCCGGTCTTGCCCTTGTCCTTGCCGGACAGGACGACGACCCGGTCACCCTTCTTGATCTTGGCGGCAGCCATCACAGCACCTCCGGCGCGAGCGAAATGATCTTCATGTGCTTCTTGCCACGCAGCTCGCGCACGACCGGCCCGAAGATACGGGTGCCGATCGGCTCCTCGTTCTTGTTGACCAGCACGGCAGCGTTGGTGTCGAAGCGGATCACCGAGCCATCGGCGCGGCGGATGTCCTTCGCCGTGCGCACGATGACGGCGCGGTGCACGTCGCCCTTCTTCACCTTGCCGCGGGGCTGTGCTTCCTTGATGCTGACGACGATGATGTCGCCCACACCGGCCGTGCGACGCTTCGAGCCGCCCAGCACCTTGATGCACTGCACCCGCTTCGCGCCGCTGTTGTCAGCGACCTCGAGATTGGATTGCATCTGGATCATCGATCCGGTTCCTTCTTCACCTTGGGGTCGGTTTCCGACCGGGCCCCGCCAAAACTAGTGTCGGCGCTTATGCGTCGACGTCGACCCGCTCGGGCGTCGCGTGGGTGTTGACCCGCTCGATTACCTTCCAGGTCTTCAGCTTGCTGATCGGCGCGGTCTCTTCGATCCGCACGACTTCGCCGGCCTTGAACTCGTTGCCCTCGTCATGGGCATGGTACTTCTTCGAACGACGGATGATCTTGCCGTAGAGCGGGTGCTTCACCTTGCGCTCGACGTTCACCACCACTGTCTTGTCGCCCTTGTCGGACACGATCTGTCCGGTCAGCACGCGCTTCGGCATGATTGCTATCCTTACTTCGCAGCCGAGCGCGCACGCTCGGACTGAAGGGTCTTGATGCGCGCGATGTCGCGGCGGACTTCCTTGATGCGGGCCGGCTTTTCCAGCTGGCTGGTCGCCGCCTGGAAACGCAGGTTGAACGCCTCGCGCTTCAGCTGGCCGAGCTGCTCGGTCATCTGGTCGTCGCTCTTGGTGCGCAGGTCGGCGACAATGTTCTTGGTCTTGCTCATCGTCCTCAACCTTCCAGATGCGAGGTATCGCCGAGGCGGGCGACGACCTTGACCTTGATCGGCAGCTTCATCGCCGCGCGTTCGAACGCCACCGCGGCGATCGGGCCCGGCACGCCGTCGAGCTCGAACAGGATGCGACCCGGCTTCACCCGCGCCGCCCAGAATTCGGGCGAACCCTTGCCCGAGCCCATGCGGACTTCGGCAGGCTTCGACGACACCGGCACGTCGGGGAAGATGCGGATCCACAAACGCCCCTGGCGCTTGATGTGGCGCGTGATCGCGCGGCGAGCCGCTTCGATCTGGCGCGCGGTGATCCGGTCCGGCTCCATCGCCTTCAGCCCATAGGAGCCGAAGTTCAGGTCCGACCCACCCGTGGCCTTGCCATGGATGCGGCCCTTGAACGCCTTGCGGAACTTGGTCTTTTTTGGCTGCAACATTGCTTTTTACCTATCAGCGAGCCGGGCGGACGCCGGAAGTCTGCGCTTCCATCATCAGCCGGTCTTGCGCCATCGGGTCGTGACCCAGGATTTCGCCCTTGAAGATCCACACCTTCACGCCGCACACGCCATAGGCGGTGTGCGCCTGCGCTTCGGCATAATCGACATTCGCGCGCAGCGTGTGGAGCGGCACGCGACCTTCGCGATACCATTCGGTCCGCGCGATTTCCGCGCCGCCCAGACGGCCGCCGCAGGTGATCCGGATGCCTTCCGCGCCAAGCCGCAGCGCCGACTGCACCGCGCGCTTCATCGCGCGACGGAACGCGATGCGCCGCTCGAGCTGATCGGCAACACCCTGCGCGACGAGCTTGGCGTCGATCTCGGGCTTGCGGATCTCGACGATGTTCAGCGACACGTCCGACGACGTCATCGAGGCCAGCTTCTTGCGAAGCTTTTCGATGTCGGCGCCCTTCTTGCCGATGATGACGCCGGGGCGCGCCGCGAAGATCGAGATGCGGCACAGCTTCGCCGGCCGGTCGATCACGACCTTAGAAATCGCGGCCTGCGGCAGCGTCTTCACGATATATTCGCGGATCTTCAGATCCTCGAGCAGCAGCCGACCATAATCGGCGCCGTCGGCATACCAGCGGCTGTCCCAGGTACGGTTGATCTGCAGGCGCAGACCAATGGGATTGGATTTCTGACCCATTATGCTTCTTCCTGCTGTTCGCGCACCACGATCCGCAGCCGCGAGAACGGCTTGAGGATGCGGGTCGACTTGCCGCGACCGCGCGTGGCGAACCGCTTCATCACGATGCCCTTACCAACGCTCGCTTCGGCCACGACCAGCGCGTCGACGTCGAGATTGTGGTTGTTTTCCGCATTGGCGATCGCCGATGCCAGCACCTTGCGCGCCTCGACCGCCATCGCCTTGGTCGAGAATTGCA
The DNA here is from genome assembly GCA_002863155.1 of Sphingomonadaceae bacterium. GTDB lineage: Bacteria > Pseudomonadota > Alphaproteobacteria > Sphingomonadales > Sphingomonadaceae > Sphingomonas. The sequence continues at coordinate 6,824 of PKED01000201.1, forward strand.
GGATGTTCATCGCGTCGCCCGCCTTCTTGCCGCGGATGAGCCCGGCGACGAGGTTCAGCTTCTGGGCCGAACCACGGATCTGGGTGCCGACCGACAGCGCCTCATTGGCGGCCACGCGACGCGGAGCTGCTTGCTTGCCCATCAGCGCTTGCCCTTCTTGTCGGCGGCATGGCCGGGGAAGAAGCGCGTCGGCGCGAATTCGCCGAGCTTCATGCCCACCATGTCCTCGTTGACCGAGACCGGCACGAACTTGCGGCCGTTATAGACGTTGAAGGTCAGGCCGACGAAATCCGGCAGGATCGTCGAACGGCGCGACCAGGTTTTGATCGGTGTGCGCGCACCCGATTCCTGCGCGGTCTGCGCCTTCTTCAGCAGGTGGAGGTCCACGAACGGACCCTTCCAGACGGAACGAGCCATGTGCGGTTAGCCCTTCTTCTTGGCGTGGCGCGAACGGATGATCATCTTGTCCGTCGCCTTGTTGTGACGGGTGCGCGCACCCTTGGTCGGCTTGCCCCAGGGCGTGACCGGATGGCGGCCGCCCGAGGTCCGGCCTTCACCACCGCCATGCGGGTGATCGACCGGGTTCTTGGCGACGCCGCGGGTCAGCGGACGCTTGCCGAGCCAGCGATTGCGGCCGGCCTTCGCCAGGTTGGTGTTCGCGTTGTCGGGGTTCGACACCGCACCCACCGTGCCCATGCAATCGCTGCGGATATAGCGCTGCTCGCCCGAATTAAGGCGGACCATCACCATGCCCTTGTCACGGCCGACGACCTGCACATAGGTGCCGGCCGAGCGCGCGAGCTGACCGCCCTTGCCGGGCTTCATCTCGACATTGTGGATGATCGTGCCGACCGGCATCTGGCCGAGCTCCATCGCGTTGCCGGGCTTCACGTCGGTCTTCTTGCCGGCGATCACCTTGTCGCCGACGGCAAGCCGCTGCGGCGCGATGATATAAGCCAGCCGGTCCTTGCCCGCGTCATCGGCGCCATAGTTTACGAGCGCGATGAAGGCGGTGCGGTTGGGATCATATTCGATCCGCTCGACCGTGCCCTCGACGTCCCACAGCCGACGCTTGAAATCGACCAGGCGATAGCGCTGCTTGTGGCCGCCGGCGATGCCGCGCGACGTCACGTGGCCCTTGTTGTTGCGGCCACCGGTCTTGCGCTTGCCTTCAGTCAGCGCCTTCACCGGGCCGCCCTTGTGCAGACCCGAACGGTCCACCAGGATCAGGCCGCGGCGCGCGGGCGAAGTCGGGTTATAATGCTTGAGTGCCATGACCCTTAGATCCCCGTCGTCACATCGATCGACTGACCGTCTTTCAGGGTCACGATCGCTTTTTTCACGTCAGACCGCGTGTAGGGCTTGCCCTTCCACTTCTTGGTCTTGCCCTTCTGGACCATCGTGTTGACGCCGGTGACGTTCACGTCGAACAGCGCTTCCACGGCGGCCTTGATCTCGGGCTTGGTCGCATCGCCCGCCACCTTGAACACAACCGCGTTGTGCTCGCTCAGCAGCGTTGCCTTTTCGGTGATATGGGGCGCCACGATCACGTCGTAATGACGCGTATCGATGGCTGCCTTCGCCTTCTTAGCCATTAGTTGGCCCCTCCCGGGAGGGCGAACCGCGCCTCCAGCTTTTCGACCGCGGCGCGGCTCAGCACCAGCGTGTCGGCTTTAAGAATGTCATAGACGTTGGCACCGGCGGCCGGCATTACGTCGATGGCGCGGATGTTGCCGGCAGCGAGCGCGAAGCTTGCCTCGACCATGTCGCCGTCGATCACCAGCGCGCGCTTCGAACCCGTCGCCTCGAAGCTCTTGGCGAGCACCGCCGTCTTTGCATTGTCGACGACGAGCGAGTCGAGCACGACCAGCTTGCCTTCGCGAGCCTTCGCCGACAGCGCCATCTTCAGGCCGAGCGCGCGAACCTTCTTGTTCAGGCTCGGGTTGAAGTCACGGACGCGGGCGCCGTGTGCCTTACCACCGCCGATGAAGACCGGCGCGCGGCGATCGCCGTGACGGGCGGTGCCGCCGCCCTTCTGGCGGCCGAACTTCTTGCCGGTGCGGGCAACATCGGCGCGCTCACGCGTGCCGCGCGCCGTACCCCGGCGCTTTTCGAGCTGCCAGGTGACGACGCGGTGCAGGATGTCGGCGCGCGGCTCGATGCCGAACACGTCGTCCGACAGGTCGAGCTCGTCCTTGCCGGCAACGAAGCCCTCGGCGAGAGTGGAGATCTGGATCTTCATGACGCTCAGCCCTCCTGGCCGTCGGTGGTGTCGACCACGGCCGCGTCTTCGGCGGGGGTGTCGGCAGCCTGGTTGCTGTTGGCAGCCGCCTTGAGCGACGCCGGATAGGGAACATCGGCCGGGCGCGCGATCTTGACCGCGTCCTTGACGATCAGCCAGCCGCCCTTCGAGCCCGGAACCGAGCCCTTGATGAAGATAAGGCCGCGCTCGACATCGGTCGACACGACTTCGAGATTCTGCTGCGTGCGCTGACGATCGCCCATATGGCCGGCCATCTTCTTGTTCTTGAAGACCTTGCCCGGATCCTGACGCTGGCCGGTCGAACCGTGCGAGCGGTGCGACACCGAAACGCCGTGGGTCGCGCGCAGACCGCCGAAGCCCCAGCGCTTCATCGCGCCAGCAAAGCCCTTGCCCTGGGTATAGCCCTGGACGTCGACATACTGGCCGGGAATGAAGTGATCGGCGCCGATTTCGGCCCCGACGTCGAGCAGCGCGTCTTCCGACACACGAAATTCGGCAAGCTTCGCCTTGGGTTCGACTTCGGCCTTGCCGAAATGGCCACGCTGCGGCTTGGCGACGTTCTTCGCCTTCGCGGTGCCGGCGCCGAGCTGCACGGCGACATAGCCGTCACGCTCGGTTTCGCGGCGCGCGACGACCTGAAGCTTTTCGAGCTGCAGGACGGTGACCGGCACGTGGCGGCCATCATCCTGGAACAAGCGGGTCATCCCCATTTTCTTCGCGATCACGCCAGTGCGCATGACCATGCTCCTTCAATACAGAGGCCCGCCCCGGACAATCCCGCGGCGGGCATATCAGCCCAAATATCAGATACGTGCCCCGTCCCGGGCTGGTGCCCGGCGAACCGGGCGTGACGGGGGACGCAGCCCGGGCAAGCCCGGCGGTATCCCTTGGTTTTATGAGCCTGCGCCCAAAGCCTTTTTGCGTCATTCCGGCGGGCCGGAACCTCTATCTGCCGGGTCGGTGGCCCGGAAGGCTTGAGACCCCGGCAGCGGCCGGGGCGACGATCTGCGCTATCCGCGCGAATCCTTGTTTCCCCTAAGGGAGCGGCGCCATTACGCCAACCGGTCCACTACGTCAACCGGCGATCCCGGCTTTCGCGGGGACTAGGACAAATCGGCGTCAGGCCAGCTTGATTTCCACATCGACGCCCGCAGCGAGGTCAAGCTTCATCAGCGCGTCGACCGTCTGCGGCGTCGGCTGAACGATGTCGAGCATGCGCTTGTAGGTGCGCACTTCGAACTGCTCGCGCGACTTCTTGTCGATGTGCGGGCCGCGGTTCACGGTGAACTTCTCGATGCGCGTCGGCAGCGGGATGGGACCACGGATGAGCGCGCCGGTGCGGCGGGCGGTGTCGGCGATGTCGCCGGTCGCCTGATCGAGCACGCGATGATCAAACGCCTTCAGGCGGATGCGGATATTGCTGTCCATAAGACGACCTTGGGTCCCTAGCGATGCGAAAGAGCGAACGGGCCACCCCGAAGGCCGGCCCAGATTTAAGCGTTACACAAAATAGCAACCGCCCGACTCCCCTCGGGGAATCGGGCGGTGGCGCAGTCTATATTACTTGTTGATGGCGCTGACAACACCTGCGCCGACGGTGCGACCGCCTTCGCGAATGGTGAAGCGCTGGCCGACGTCCATGGCGATCGGCGCGATCAGCTTGACGCCGAGCGCGACGTTGTCGCCGGGCATGACCATCTCGGTGCCCTCGGGCAGCTCGACGGTGCCGGTCACGTCGGTCGTGCGGAAGTAGAACTGCGGGCGATAGTTCGCGAAGAACGGCGTGTGACGGCCGCCTTCATCCTTCGCCAGCACGTACACTTCCGACTGGAAGTCGGTGTGCGGCTTGATCGAGCCGGGCTTGCAGAGAACCTGACCACGCTCGACTTCGTCGCGCGCGACGCCACGGATTAGCGCGCCGATATTGTCGCCGGCCTGGCCCTGATCGAGCAGCTTGCGGAACATTTCGACGCCCGTGACGGTGGTCTTGCGGGTGTCGTGGATGCCGACGATTTCGACTTCCTCGCCAACCTTGACCACGCCGGTTTCGACACGGCCGGTGACGACGGTGCCGCGACCCGAGATCGAGAACACGTCTTCGATCGGCATCATAAACGGCTTGTCGAGCGGACGCTCCGGCTGCGGGATCGATTCGTCGACGGCAGCCATCAGCGCGAGCACGGCATCACGGCCGAGCTTGTCGTCGGTGCCGTTGAGCGCGGCGGTCGCCGAACCACGGATGATCGGAATATTGTCGCCGTCGAAATCGCGACGCGACAGTTCCTCGCGGATTTCGAGCTCGACGAGTTCGAGGATTTCCTCGTCCTCGACCAGGTCGACCTTGTTCAGGAAGACGACCATCGTCGGCACGCCGACCTGACGCGCGAGCAGGATGTGCTCCTTGGTCTGCGGCATCGGGCCGTCGGTCGCGGCGACAACCAGGATCGCGCCGTCCATCTGCGCGGCGCCGGTGATCATGTTCTTCACATAGTCGGCGTGGCCGGGGCAATCGACGTGCGCATAGTGGCGGTTGGCGGTTTCATACTCGACGTGCGCGGTCGAGATGGTGATGCCACGCTCACGCTCTTCGGGCGCCTTGTCGATGTTTTCGAAATCGACCTTTTCCGACAGACCTTCCTCGGCCAGAACCTTGGTGATGGCAGCCGTCAGCGACGTCTTGCCATGGTCGACGTGACCGATGGTGCCGATGTTGAGGTGCGGCTTGCTCCGATCGAATTTTGCTTTCGCCATTTCTTCCTCTGTCTGTCAAATCCAACCGCCGCCGGGCACGCGGCGCGAATAAACCCGTTTTCAACTTCTGGATCAGGGAACCGCGCCATCGTGGCGAGGGCCGAACCCCAAACGAAAACAACCGGCCCTCATCCGGGCCGGCGATGAAGCGGGGCCTTTAACCCAAGCGTGCCGCATTGGCTAGAGCGAAAATCACCCCGGACTCGACGACGCGCAGGGGTGCGATATGGCGATGCGACCCGCGCTTGTCCAGCCGTTATGCTGGCTGACCGCGCACCCTATGACAGTCGCATCCATTCTCCGCAGAATTGCGGGTTCGACGTCGCTTCCGGGCCCGTGATGATCGATGCCGCGCTTTCGCGACCCTATCATGGACCGCGACTTTCGCTTCGCCTCAGCCACCCAGCAACTGGTGCGACGCCGCGTGCCACCACGCAGTGTTCCACAGGCCGTGGACGGCGATCGTCGGCACCATCGCGACTGCGAACCAGATCAGATAGGCGCGGTGGACGCCGCCCTGCCGGACCACATCCCACAGGAACATCGGCGCCACTGCCGCCAGTGTATAGAGGTCGGGGCCCAACGGGCTGACGGGGAAGGTATTCGGCAGCCAGGTCATCCGGTCGATGCCCGTGCTGAGCGTTACGGCCGTGCCGAGGAACATCATTCGCCTGTGCAATCCCGAATCATGTCGCCGCGCGAGGAGGCCGATCACGACGAACAGCGGAAAGAGCAGGCCCATCCTTAGCTGAATCAGCAGAATATTCTCGCGCCGGGCGATCGCGGCCTGCATCTTCGCCCGCGCGTCGGGCGCGGCGGTCTGCGCCGACTGCATAAGTTCGTGATACATGGTCGGGACGAGCATGAAGCCGACAACCACGATGGCGGGCACCAGGATCAGCGACACCAGCCCCAGCTGCATGTGCAGGCCGCGCCGCCCCGTGGCGATCAGCCAGCTCTGGCCGAGCAGCAGCGCCAGGAAAGAGCCCATCAGCACGGCGTGCAGATGCAGGATCATCGGGAATGGCGGCCTGGCGCCGGACTGGACGGCAGCGATCTTGCGCAGCGAATCGGGAATAAAGCCGGCAAGGATCAGGACGATGAACCAGGCCGCCATCAATACGAAGATCCAGCGGTCAATGCCGACGCGGCCTTCGGCGCTGGCATCCCGCCGTACGGCGCCCTCGCTCGCATCATAAGCTATCGAAACCATCGCCCAGCCTCCCCAACTCGCGATGCCCGTCAGTTTAACACGACTCCATTCCGGCACCGATTCCTTTTCGGTATCCCGGCGCGGGTCCAACGAAAAAGGGCCCGCTCCGGCAAGGAGCGAGCCCTTCTTGATCGAACGAAATCAGGATCAGGCGAGCTTCGCCTTCACCTCGTCGGCGACGTTCGCCGGGACTTCGTCATAATGCGAGAACTGCATCGAATACTGCGCGCGCCCTTGCGTGAACGAGCGCAGCTGGTTGACGTAGCCGAACATGTTGGCAAGCGGGACCATCGCCTCGACGGTCTGCGCGTTGCCGCGGCTGTCGGTGCCCTGGATCTGGCCACGCCGCGAGTTCATATCGCCGATGACGTCGCCCAGATAATCCTCAGGCGTCACCACTTCGACCTTCATGATCGGCTCGAGCAGCTTGATGCCGGCCTTCTGCGCGGCCTCGCGCATCGCGCCGCGCGCGCAGATTTCGAACGCCAGCGCCGACGAGTCGACGTCGTGATACTTGCCGTCGAGCAGTTCGACCGAGAAGTCGATGATCGGGAAGCCGATCAGCGAGCCACTCTCGGCGGTTTCGCGCATGCCCTTTTCAACCGAAGGGATATATTCCTTCGGCACGTTGCCGCCCTTCACCGAATCGATGAAGACGAAGCCCGAACCGCGCTCGCCCGGCGTCACCTTCACCTTGACTTCGCCGAACTGGCCCGAGCCGCCCGACTGCTTCTTGTGAGTATAGGTCAGCTCGACCGGCTTGGCGAGATATTCGCGATACGCCACCTGCGGCGCGCCGACATTCGCCTCGACCTTGAACTCGCGCTTCATGCGGTCGACCAGGATTTCGAGGTGAAGTTCGCCCATGCCCTTGATGATCGTCTGGCCGCTTTCGGCATCCGACGACACCCGGAACGACGGGTCTTCGCGGGCAAGGCGGTTGAGTGCGACGCCCATCTTTTCCTGGTCGGCCTTGGTCTTGGGTTCGACCGACAGCTCGATGACGGGCTCGGGGAACTCCATCCGCTCGAGGATGATCGGCGACGGGATCGCGCACAGCGTGTCGCCCGTCGTCGTGTCCTTCAGCCCGGCCAGCGCGACGATGTCGCCGGCATAGGCTTCCTGGATGTCCTCGCGGCTGTTCGCATGCATCAGCAGCATGCGGCCGACCTTTTCCTTCTTGTCCTTGACCGAGTTCATCACCTGCGACGCGGTTTCGAGCTTGCCCGAATAGATACGCGCGAAGGTGAGGGTGCCGACGAAGGGATCGTTCATGATCTTGAACGCGAGCGCCGCGAAGGGCTCGCTGTCCGACGACGGGCGCTCGTCGGGCGTCTCGCCGTCGAGCTTGACGCCCTTGATCGCCGGCACGTCGAGCGGGCTCGGCAGATAGTCGACGACCGCGTCGAGCAGCGGCTGCACGCCTTTGTTCTTGAACGCCGAGCCGCAGATCACCGGCACGAACGCCATCTCCAACGTGCCCTTGCGGATCAGCCGCTTCAGGTCGGCGACGCTCGGCTCGTTACCCTCGAGATAGGCTTCCATCAGCGAATCGTCGAGCTCGACCGCCATTTCGATCAGGTCGCTGCGATACTTGGCAGCCTTCTCGGCGAGATCGGCCGGGATGTCCTGATATTCGAACTTCGCGCCCAGGCTCTCTTCGAGCCAGATGATCGCGCGGTTCTCCACCAGGTCGACCAGGCCCTTGAAGTCGCCTTCGATGCCGATCGGCAGATACAGCACCGCCGGGCGCGCACCGAGGCGCTCGATGATCGAATTGACGCAGAAATAGAAATCGGCGCCGGTGCGGTCGAGCTTGTTGACGAAGCACATCCGCGGCACGCCGTACTTGTCGGCCTGGCGCCACACGGTTTCCGACTGCGGCTCCACGCCCGCCACGCCGTCGAAGCACGCGACCGCGCCGTCAAGCACGCGCAACGAACGCTCGACTTCGATCGTGAAGTCGACGTGGCCGGGCGTGTCGATGATGTTGATGCGGTGCTCGTCGCCCTTGCCCTCTTCGGCGCGCCAGAAACACGTGGTGGCCGCGGACGTGATGGTGATCCCGCGCTCCTGCTCCTGCTCCATCCAGTCCATCGTCGCGGTGCCTTCGTGCACTTCGCCGATCTTGTAGGACTTGCCGGTGTAATAGAGGATGCGCTCGGTCGTCGTCGTTTTGCCGGCATCGATGTGGGCCATGATGCCGATGTTGCGATAGCGTTCGAGCGGATGGCTGCGGGCCATGACGTGGTTCCTTGGAGATGTGGAAGAGGCCGGGGCAGATACCCCGGCCGCCTTACCGAATACAGGGCCGAATATAGGTTCGTTAGCCGAGCGGCGAAAGCCCAGGAGCGCGACCGACCAGCAGCGGCGCCCTTAGCAGCACCGGGTTACCAGCGCCAGCGTTACCAGCGGTAATGGCTGAACGCGCGGTTGGCCTCGGCCATGCGATGGGTGTCTTCGCGCTTCTTGACCGCGTTGCCGCGGTTGTTGGCGGCATCCATCAGCTCGCCCGACAGGCGGCCGGCCATGGTGTGCTCGCTGCGGTTGCGCGCCGCGGCGATCAGCCAGCGGATCGCGAGTGCCTGTGCGCGCTCGGGCCGCACTTCGACCGGCACCTGATAGGTCGCACCACCGACGCGGCGGCTGCGGACTTCGATGCCCGGCTTCACGTTGACGAGCGCGTCGTGGAACACGCCGAGCGGGTCCTTCTTCGCGCGCGCCTCGATCGTTTCGAGCGCACCATAGACGATGCCTTCGGCGACCGACTTCTTGCCGTCGAGCATCACCGAATTCATGAACTTGGACAGCACCTCATCCCCGAACTTGGGATCAGGCAGGATTTCCCGCTTTTCGGGACGGCGACGACGCGACATAATTTCTTCCTTTGCCCTTCAGCCTGATCCGGAACCCGTCCGGGGCTTACTTCCATTGTTGGTAAGGGGACCGGATGCGGCCCCCGGCATGATTACTTCGGACGCTTGGCGCCGTACTTCGATCGCGACTGGCGACGGTCCTTCACGCCCTGCGTGTCGAGCACGCCGCGCAGCACGTGATAGCGCACGCCGGGAAGGTCGCGCACACGCCCGCCGCGGATCAGCACCACCGAGTGCTCCTGCAGGTTGTGGCCTTCGCCGGGGATGTAGCTGATCACTTCGCGGCTGTTGGTCAGGCGGACCTTGGCCACCTTGCGCAGCGCCGAGTTCGGCTTCTTCGGGGTCGTGGTGTAAACGCGAGTGCAGACACCGCGCTTCTGCGGATTTGCTTCCATCGCAGGGACCTTCGACTTGGCCTTCTGCGGATCGCGGCCCATGCGGACCAGCTGGTTAATCGTCGGCATGAAGCCCTTCACCTTTATGTTACCGGCAAACCCGGCGGTTACTTTGCCCAAGGCGTCGCGAGTCGCGGGGCGCTCTCGCCCCAAAGAAAAAAGGGACCGTGCTGGAGGTCTTGCGACCGCCATGGCCCTTCACGCGCGCATCCGGCAATGTTCAAGCAGCAGCGCGAGGGAATACATCCTCCGCAAAGCAGCGGCGCCTATACGCGCGGGGGTGGCGGGCGTCAATGGGGTGCCCCCTGCCCTCCACACCCGCTGCCCGGGCGGCTCAGACGAAGTCACCCGTTACCAGCGATGCGGGCGGCGTGATGAGCTGGATTACGTAATCCGACCCCGCCTGATAGCCCGCAACGCCATTTGCATCGACGACGAGGAAGGTCTGGCCCGCCAGATCGCCCGCGTCGGCGGTGAACAGCACCGCGTGATTCGCCGCCAGCTGTCCCGCGCCGATGACCGCGGCCAGATTGGCATCGAAGCTAGCCGTCGACAGCGATCCGGCACCTACCGTCGCGTCGACCCCGGTGACGGCGACGTCGAAGTCGAACCGGTCGGTGCCCGAGACGAAGCCAGTGACCCGGTCATAACCGGCGCCGGTGGATTGGCTCACCGCGTCATATACGAACGTGTCGGCGCCCGCGCCGCCGTTGAGCACATCGGCCCCGCCGCCGCCGAAGATCCGGTCGTTGCCTGCCCCGGTGCTGATCGTGTCGGCGCCACTGCCGCCAAACACAGTGATATTGCCGTTGGTCTCGGCAGTCGCGTTGAGCGTGAAGCCGGTTTCGACCGGCAATCCGAACACGGTAAAGGTCTGCCCGGCGCCGACCAGATCGTCGGCCAGCGTGATATTGTAATTGGCAAGGTCGCCGGTCACGCCGCGCAGCAGTGCCAGCACTTCGACATTCTGAAGCTGCGCCGCGCTGACGGTGATCGTGTAATTGCCATCCAGCGCGAGCTGGTCGTTGGTCCCCGCACCGCCGTTGACGAAATCGCCCGCGCCGAACCGGCCGGGGCCGAAGTAGAAGCCGTCATTGCCCGCCCCGCCGGTGAACGTGTCGGTACCGAGCCCGCCATAAATGGTAACGGTGCCGTTGGTCTCGGCCGAGACATTGACCGTAAAGTTATTTCCCGCCGCCAGATTGGTGCCGTAGAAAATCAGGTTCTGGCCCGCCGGGATATTCGCATCGACCGTCGTGATCGAATAGCTGAATCCCGGCAGTGCCGCGATCACTTCGACGTTGCTGATCGTCGATGCCCCCAGCGTCAGCGCATTGGCGCCGGTGTAATCGCCCTGCAGCCCGATCTGGTCGTTGGCGCCCGCGCCGCCATCGACCGAGTCGGCTGCCGTAAACGCCGCGCCGAAGAAGAAAGCGTCGTTGCCGTTGCCGCCGCCGACGCTGTCGTTCCCGCCCTGCGACAGGTTGAAATAATCATTGGCCGCCGTGCCCGTCAGCGTGTTGTTGCCCGCGTCACCGCGCAGCTCGCTGCCGGCGCCGTCGATGCCGTTCACCGTCACGCTGACCGTCGTGCTGCTCGTGCCCGGCGCCAGCTGATAGGAGAAGCTGTCGATCGCCGAGCCGTTGGACGCGCCGGTCGCCGCAGCGGTCGCCGCCGACACCAGATAGTTGAACGCATTGTTGGGGTTGTAGGTCAGCGTGTTGTCGGCGTTGCGCGTCACCGTCGCCCCCGACGCCAGCGTCGTGCTGGCGCCGACCGCGACCGCCACGCCGTTGATCAGCGCATAGCCGATCGTCCCGCCATCGGGGTCGGTGTCGTTCGCCAGCGGCGAAATCACCGTCGTCGCCGCCTCCGTCGTTGCCCCCGTATCCGCCACCGCCGTCGGCGCGTCGTCGACGGCGACCACGGTCACGGTACTGGTCACGACCAGCGTGCTGGTGCCACCATTGGCGGTGCCGCCGCCATCGTTGAGCGTCGTCGTGATCGTGCGGACGCCAGCGGTCGGGTTGTCGCCACCCGCATTGGTGAACTGGACAGCGCGGATCAGCGCCTGCACCCGTGCCGGGGTGGCGTTGGCGTTGAGCGCGACGACGAGATCGCCCGCACCGGCGCCGCCACCCGAAACGGTGCCCACCGCAGTGCCGCCGACGGAAATACTGCCCCCTGCGATCGTTACGGCCGCGGTATCGAAACTCAATTGATCCTGCGCGGCGGCGCCGCCTGCGGTGATCGCGAACCGGATCGATCCGCCATTGAAATTGAGATTGTCGACATCGGCTAGAGTCGCATTGCCGCCCGCATCGATTCTGACGGCAGGCAATGTCGAGCCGCCCCCGGCGGGCTCGGTCGTGGTGACGCTGTCCCCCTGCAGCCCGGTGGCGGTCGGTGCGTCGTTGACCGGAGTGACCGCGAAGTTGAACGTCCGGCCGGTGAAGCTGGTCGTACCGTCGGTCACCGAAAAGCCGAAACTGCCGCTCGTCGTCTCGCTGCCATTGTGAGTGAAGGCGATCAAATTCGCATTGATGTCCGCCTGGGTGAACGTGCCGTTCAGGGCGATCGCCGTGCCGTTGCGCGTCAGGGTGCCGTTGGTCGCGAGGCTCGTCAGCGTGTAGACAATCGCCGATGCCGAACTGTCGGGGTCGGTCGTCGACAATTCGGCGGACGTGACGATGTCGGTCCCGCCCTCCAGCGCGGTCGACCCCGCGTTGCTCGCGATCACCGGCGCTCCGTAGAGCAACGTCAGGCGAACGGTATATGTCCCGGTGCCGTTGCCGTCGGCGCTGTTCGCGTCGATATAATATGTACCCGAGCTGGTGGCCGTGAAATCCACCTGGGCATTCTGCCCCCCGCCCGAATCATCGTCCCCGGTCAGGACGACGCCGATCGCGTTGCGCAGCGAGAAGCGTGGATCGGCGAGCGTGCCCGCTTCCTGGCGGATGCGATAGATCGATCCCGCCGACAGCGTGACCGCAAACCAGTCGTGATCGCCGCCATAGTTGATCAGGCCGGTGCTCGACGAACCGACCGCGACCGTGCCGAGATTGCCTGCCCCCGCCTGCGATCCGTAATCGTCGACAGGCGCCGGCGGCGGGGAACCGTTGACGGCTGCAGTTATGCGATAGGTGCCGGTGCCCGCGGGCTGGCCGGCATCCGCCGTATTGGCCTCGAGATAATAGACCCCGGTGGTCGCGGCCGTATAGGTGATCTGCGAATTGAGGCCCCCGCCGCCGTCGTCGTTGGAGGTGATGAGGACCCCGTTGCCGTCGCGCAGCCGCAGCAGCGGGTCGGCAAGCGAAATGCTTTCCTGCCGGAAGGTGTAGGACGTGCCGGCCACCAGCGTGATCGCGAACCAGTCCCTGTCGTTGATGGTTTCCAGATTGCCGGTCACCGATCCGCCCACGGCGATCGAGCCGACATCGGGCGAACCGGCCTGCGCGCCGTAATCGTCGTTCGAAGCTGGCGGCGAAGGGTCGATCGCCGCGCGGACGGTATAGGTGCCGGTCGCGGTGCCGTCGGAACTGAACGCGTCGAGGAAATATGTACCCGAAACGGTCGCCGTGAACCGGATTTGCGAGTTGAAGTTGACGTTGGTGACGATGTCGTCGTTGCCGACGATGTCCACCCCGTTCTGATCGCGCAGAACGAGGAAGGGGTCGCTCAGCGAATTGCGGTCGAGATTGAAGATGTAAGACTGGCCCGCGACCAGCGTGATCCGGAACCAGTCGTGATCGCCGCCGACCTCCAGCGAGCCGGTCGCGGAGCCACCAATCGTAACCGCGCCGAGATTGCCCGCACCAACCGACGAGCCATAATCATCCGCCATCGCTACATCCCCCCAATGCGGCCAGATGATTCGCCCGCCCGGCCCGGCTCGACTTGTTTACGACAACGCTAACCAACTAACCCCAGACTTTCACGACAAAAACGGGATTTGGCAAGAGGCGGCAGCGCGAAGCGGGTCGAGGATCGCACGGCTCCTTCACCCCATCCTAACCGTCTTGTGCCTAGATCCTGTCGACTATGCATCACGGCGAGATCACTGCTGCCCCTCTTCGCCCCGGCAATCGCGGGCTGGCCGCGGCGTGGGCGCTCGCGATCGGCTGGCAGCTCGCCGTCATCCAGCTGACGACCAGCGATCTCGTCGCCTATAACCTGCCCTGGCTCGGGCATATCGTGGCGGTCGGGCCGGTCGCGGCGTTCGCGCATCCGTTCGGCAACTACACCCCGCCCTATGGCTATCTGCTCGCGGCGGTGAGTCCACTCGCCGCCGTGCTCCCGGGGACGCTGGTCATCAAGCTGCTGTCGTTCGGCTGTACGCTGCTGCTGACTGCATCGGTATGGCGGCTGCTAAAGGCCATGGACGTCGCCCATGCCACGCGCTGGGCGATGATCGTGCCGGTGCTGCCGAGCGTGATGATCTCGGGCGCGATCCTGGGCCAGTGCGACGCGCTCTACGTCGCGCCGTGCGTGATGGCGGTCGCCGCCGCGATCGAACGTCGCCACCGCAACATGTTCGCGTGGTGCGGCCTTGCCTTTGCGATCAAGGCGCAGGCGCTGTTCGGCGCGCCGTTCGTGCTGGCGATCGTGATCGCGCGGCAGGTGCCGGTGCGGCACTGGCTGTACGCCCCCGCCGCCTTTGCCGCAGCACTCGCGCCCGCAGCACTATGCGGCTGGCCGGTCGCCGATCTGCTGACGATCTATCTGCGGCAGTCGCAGTGGTTCGACGATATCGCCCGCAACGCGCCCAATATCTGGATGTTCGCGCAGCTCGCCGGGATCACCACGCCGCTGGTCGGCCTGGCAACCGCCGCCGCGCTGGGCGCCGCCGCCTGCTACGCCGCCCAGATCGGCGCCACCGCGCGCAGCTTTTCGAAACCGATGCTGCTGCGTGCCGCATTGCTCGCGCCGTTGATCGTCGCGGGCCTGCTGCCCAAGATGCACGACCGCTATTTCTTCATGGCCGATATCCTGAGCCTCGCGCTCGCCATCGCCGCACCGTCGCGGGAGACGCTGCGCATCCAGGCGCATGTCCAGCTCGGCTCGATCCTGGCGCTGGTCGGCTATCTGCTGGCGCTGCCCTGGCTGGCGGCGCTGGGCGCCATCCCGATGATCGCGGCGACGCTGCTCGTCGCGCGTCCGCTGGTATCGCGCAGTGCCAACGACAATCCGTTGCGGATGCGCGCCGCCTGACGCGAGTCGGCTCTTGCACCCCCGTTTAATGTGCTAGCTAGAGGATCGATTCGGGGGCGGTTCGAGCCCCTGTTTGCCGATGCGGGGAGCGTAAACGATGTTCAACAACAAGACCGGCCGTGACGCCGGCTTCACGGCACCGCCGTCGCCCCCGTCGGGCGGCGCGGCCAATGGCAAGCGCGGCATGTTTTCCGTGCTCGGCGCCGATGTCGCGATCACCGGCAATATCCGGGCGAGCGCCGACCTGCATATCGACGGCCATGTCGAGGGCGACGTCGATGCCAGCAACATCGTGCAGGGCGCCGAAAGCCGGATCACCGGCAATCTGCGCGCCGAAACCGCGCGGATCACCGGCACGATCGAGGGCAAGGTGGTCGTGCGCCAGCTGGTGATCGAACGCACCGCCCGGATCACCGGCGACATCGATTACGAGACGATCACGATCGAAAACGGCGCGACGCTCGACGGCCATTTGCGGCACAAGTCGCCTGGCACGCTGAAAGTCGCCGAGCCCGAGACGCTTGTCGCCCGCGCGCCCGACCAGTTGCTGCTGAAAAGCGACGCCGCCTGAGGGGTTACTTTACCCGCACGCCGCCCTTGATGACCGCGCTCGGCCGCTCGAGCAGCTTGACGTCGACCAGCGGATCGCCCTGAACCGCGACGATATCGCCCCAGGCGCCGGGCGCGATCGTGCCGACCTGCCCCGGCCGGCCGAGCGCTGCGGCGGCGTTGATCGTGGCGGCGCGGAT
>PKED01000084.1 GCA_002863155.1 Sphingomonadaceae bacterium
GCATCATCAGCACCGCCGCGCGCTCGACGCCGCTATATTGCCGCGCGGAGGCCGCATCGTCGGTTCGGGTTGCAACGTCGGTCATCAGCGTGCGTCCGCCTTGATCATGTCGCGCACCGCAAGCGCCGCCCGGGTCGGATTGTCGCGGGTAAAGCCGCGCACCATGCCGATCCGCTCGTCGTAATTGCGGGCCTGGTCGAGCATCTCGATCGATACCGGCACTTGCTGACCCGCGGCATTGAGTGCGATCGGCGGTTCGCCGGGCACGTCGCTCGGCACCGCGACCTGTGCGGTCGTCGAGCCGCTATTGGCCAGTGCCAGCCGGGGGCCGTCATCGTCGCGCTTCCTGGTCATCGACCGAACGATCGGACGCACGCCGAACATCACCAGCAACAGCGCGACGATGATCGCGGTCGCATTGCGGGCGGCGACCGCCACCCAGCCGGCTTCGTACCAGGGCGCCTTTTCGTCGAGCGGTGTCGGACCGGCAAATTTGCGCGAAACCACCATCACCTGATCGTTGCGCGCGGCGTCGTAGCCGACGGCGGCGCGAACCAGCTGCGTGATCTGCTGGATCTCGACCGGGCTGCGCGGCTTGCCCTTCTCATCGTCGCGCAGCAGCACTGCGACCGACAGCCGCTTGATCTGACCGGGCACCGCGCGGGTCACCGACACTTCCTTGTCGAGGTCATAGGCGCGGGCATAATTCTCAGCCGCCTTGGGCAGCGTCGGCTGGGCAGGCGCCGCGGCGACGGCGGCCGGCGTGCCGCTTGCGCCCGGCGTCGGCGTGGCCGTCGGCGTTGGTGTGGGCTTGGGCGCCGTCACCGTGCTCGGCGGCGGCGGCGTGTTCGACAGCGCACCCGGAATGCCGCCCGGAGCCGCGCTCGCGCCGTCCTTGGTTTCGCCCGACCAATTGCCCTGCTCGGCGCGGAGCGCACCGGCCTTGTCATAGGTTTCGCGCGTTGCCTGGGTTTCGTCGAGATTGACCTCGGCCTGGATTTCGGCCGAGAAATTGCCCGCGCCGACCAGAGGCGTCAGCAATTGCGCGACCTGTTGCCGATATTTGTCCTCGATCCGGCGCTGGAAATCGATCCGCGCCTGGGCGGCGATCGATCCGCCGTCCTGCCCAGGGGCATGCGTCAGCAAGGCCCCCATCTGGTCGACGATCGTGACCATGTCGGGCTTCATGCCCGGCACCGACGACGCCGTCAGGTTGACGATCGAGCTGACCTGCGCGTCGGAGAGGCTGCGACCGGGCTGGAGCTTGACGATCACCGATGCCGAAGGCGACGCATTGTCGCGAACGAACACGGTCGATTCGGGCATGGCGAGATGGACGCGCGCTTCGTCGACCGCGTCGATTTCCTCGATCGACTTGGCAAGCTCGGACTCGCGCGCCTGGCGCAGCCGTTCGCCCTCGACCGCGCGGCTGACGCCCATCGGCAGCTGATCGAGAATGGCATAGCCGCCGGGCGCCGCCTTGGGCAGTCCCTGGCCGGCCAGCAGCAGGCGTGCGCGCGAATAGTCATCTTCGCTGACGGTCAGCGCACCGGTACCGCTGTCGATCCGGCTGGAGATATTGGCCGCCTGCAACGCCGAGGTGACGGCCGCCTTGTCAGCGTCCGGCAGCGACGGAAACAGCGTCTTTTGCGGCGGCGTCGCCAGCATCAGCCATGCAGCGGCAGCGCTGGCGATCAAACCGATCAGCAGGACCATCGGCAGGCTGCGGCGGACGACCGGCTGGGCCAGCAGATCGTTGATCTGCCGGATCGGATTGGCGAAGCGCTCGGGAAGCGCGGCGGGGGTGAGTTGCGTGGCCATCGATTATACCGGCATGCTCATAATGTCCTTGTAGGCGGACAGGAGTTTGTTGCGGACTTGCAGCGTGGCTTCGAAGCCGACGGCGGCTTCCTGGCGGGCGAGCATCACTTTCGCGATGTCGATCGTCTCGCCGCGTTCATAGGCTTCGCTCAATTGCCCCGCGCGCTGTTGGCCGGCATTGACCTGCGCCAGCGCGTTTTCGAGGCTTGCGGCAAAGCTTTTGGGTGCAGCCGGTGCCGCAGGCGCAAGCGGAGTCGCCGCCGCGGTCGCATTGGCACGCTGAAGCGCCTGATTGCGTTCGAGAATCTGTGCGCGCAGCGCGAGCACGCGGTCGATGCCCCCACCGCCGCCGACCGAATTGACGCTCATGCCGACACCGCCCGGCCGCTTCCGCTGGCAATGTCGTCACCCTGCTCGCGCGCCTTGGCAAGGCGGTAGCGCAGCGTGCGTTCGGAGATACCCAGGCGGCGCGCGGTCTCTACCCGGCTGCCGCCGCATTGCGCCAGCGTTTCGCGGATCGCCTGGAATTCGCTCATCTGGACGATGTTGTTCAGCGTCGCCGACGTCTCGTCGCGGCGCGGGCTGGCCGATGCGACGGGTCGGTCGAACAGGATGTGCGCCGCGCTGATCGTATCGCCTGCTGCAAACAGCAGCGCGCGCTGGATGACGTTTTCGAGCTCGCGGACATTGCCGGGCCAGTCATGCGCCAGCAGCAGCTCGATCGCCGAGGCATCGGGCCACGGGATGGTCGCGCGGCCCTGCGAGTGCCGCAGCACCAGCGTCGCGGCCAGCGCGGGGATATCCTGCGGACGTTCCGCCAGCGGCTTGGTGGTGAGCGGGAACACGCTCAGCCGGTAATAAAGGTCGGCGCGGAACCGCCCGGCGGCGACTTCGGCCTGCAGGTCGCGGTTGGCGCAGGCGATCACCCGCACGTCCACCGGCTCGGGGGTCGACGCGCCGAGCGGCACGACTTCGCGTTCCTGGAGCGCACGCAGCAGCTTGGCCTGGAGGTTGAGCGGCATCTCGGCGATTTCGTCGAGCAGCAGCGTGCCGCCGTTCGCTGCACGGAAGAACCCTTCGCCGCCCGACGACGCGCCGGTGAACGCGCCCTTCTGATGGCCGAACAGCAGCGCCTCGAGCATGGATTCGGGCAGCGCCGCGCAATTGATCGCGATGAATGGCTTGGCCGCCCGGCTCGACCCGAGATGGATCGCGCGCGCCAGCACTTCCTTGCCGGTGCCGGTCGGGCCGTTGATCAGCACGGTGATGTCGGCGGCGGCAACGCGCTCCGCAAGCGCGTAGAGCGCGAGGCTTTCAGGATCGGCGGCGGTCGGCTGGTCGGGGCCGGCCACGAGCACCCGGGCAAAGGCGTCGCCGATCGCGGCATCGTCGGGGCCATAGGAAATCCGCGCGGGATTGCCGTCGCGCGAGGGGACGACGCTGCGCCCTTCGCTGCCCACGATCACGGTGCGCGCAGGCGCCGGGGGAACCTCCCCGTCCGCGATCAGAAACAGATCGCCCGGCTGGGGCTTGCCGTCTTCGAACGAGCCGAGCTGAAAGCCCTGCGCGCGCAGCGACGAAACCAGAGCGTATCGCTGCCTGAGCACGGCGGCAGACGGAAAGATCGAACGCATCAATAAGCCCCCTTTGGTCACCGCCAATGTGCGACCCTTTGGTAAACCACTGGTTAACCAAGAACCCGCCCGGCAAGTTTTTTCCGCTTTGCCGGGCCGACTTGCCGCCAGCCCCCAACTTCATGTGCTGCAAGTCTTATGCCGAACCAGCGCAAAAGCTTTCTTCGCAAAACTACTTAATGTTGCGCGCACACTGCCGTTTCTTTGGTGCGACGACACGGCTCTTCCGGTGGGGGGAGGTGGGGACGTCGGACTGTTAATTGGAGACACGGAAATGACCGTTATCGGAACCAACGTCGCCGCTCTGAAGGCGACCAACGCCAACAACATTGCGTCTGCGGCGCTTTCGCGCAGCATCGAGCGCCTGTCGACCGGCAAGCGCATCAACTCGGCCCAGGACGATGCGGCCGGCCTCGCCATCGCTTCGTCGTTCAGCTCGCAGATCCGTGGCCAGAGCCAGGCGATCCGCAACGCCAATGACGGCATCGCACTCGCACAGACCGCCGACGGCGCGCTGGGCGAAGTCACCAACATTCTGCAGCGCATCCGCGAACTGGCGGTCCAGTCGGCTTCGGGCACCTATTCGGATGCCGACCGTACCAACCTGCAGGCCGAAGTGACCGAGCTGCAGGGTCAGCTGGGCGACATTCAGTCGAAGACGACGTTCAACACGGTTTCGCTGGTCGACACCGCAGCGGCAACCGTCGACGTTCAGACCGGCGCCAACAACGGCGACACCGTCACGCTGAACCTTGGCGGCGTCGACCTGACCGCAACGCTGGCGATCGACATCTCGACCGCAGCGGGCGCGAATACGGCGCTCGACGATCTCGACACCGATCTCGCCACCGTCAACACGGTTCGTGCGACGCTGGGTGCGGGCCAGAGCCGCCTGCAGTCGGTCGTCAACAACCTGACCTCGAGCGTTGCAAACCTGACCGACGCACGCAGCCGGATCGAAGACGTCGACTTCTCGACCGAAACGACCAATCTCGCTCGCGCGCAGATCCTCAGCCAGGCTTCGACCGCGCTGATCAGCCAGGCGAACCAGTCGCAGCAGGGCGTGCTCCAGCTGCTCCGTTAAGACCAAACGACACAACCGGTTCCGGCGCATCCCCCCAATCGGCGTCGGAACCGGTCCTGCCCCAGGGGCAGGGCGAAAAAACCCCAGTGGCCACCACGCCATCGGGGTTTTTTTCTTGTGTGACAAAGTGCGTTTGAGGCAGCGGGCAGGTGGTTTGCTGGTGGTAATTCGCGCTTGAGCGGCACGCTATCGAAGCTGCCGGTACGGCTCGCGCTGCGACGCTACAAGCTGCAAGCCAACGCCCGCTGAAGCTTGTCATGTGCGGCCTTCTTGATCTGGCAGATGCGCGCCGATCCGACACCGAGCACCTGCCCGATCTCCTCGAGGTTCATTTCCTCGACATAATAAAGCTGGATCACCTGCGCCTCACGCTCGGGGAGCGTCGCGATCGCCGCGACGAGCGCGGCACGCTGATCGGCTTCGGCGAGTTGCTCGAACGCGTTGGGTTCGCCGCTCGCGAACAGCGCCGATTCGTCGTGATAGACGTCGTCGATCGAATCGAAGATCACCGGCTCGGCAGTCGCATAATCGGCGCGCAGCTTTTCGATGCTGACGCACAGCTTCGCCGCGACCTGCGCCTCGTCGGGCCGCTTGCCGGTGTCGGCCATCATCGCGGCGACCGTTTCCTGATAGAGTTTGCGGCGGCGCATCGCCCCGCGCGTGATCGTCGCCTGACGGCGGAGCTCGTCGATCATTGATCCACGAACGCGCGTCATCAGATATTGGTCGAAAGTCACAAGGCCGCGGTCCTCGAACGATCCGGCGGCTTCGATCAGGGCGACGAGTCCGATCTGGATCAGGTCCTCGATCTCGATCGCGCTGCTCATGCTGCCATGGACGTGCCAGGCGATGCGGCGGACGAGCGGCGCATGTTTCCTGGCGAGCGCCTCGATATCCGGGCGCATCTTGCCCCGCCGCCCATAGACGAGCGGGGTCGCGGCCTCGAATGCCTGATGGAGCGTCGGCGCGGTCATGCAAGCGCCGCCGGGGCGCCGATGACGGCGACGACTTCGACCGATTTTTCCTCGGGCACTTCGAAAAAGCTCATCACCGGCGTGTCGGGCATCACCGACTTGACCAGCTTGCGGATCGCCACGCGGATCGTCGGCTGGACGACCAGCACGAAGGGCTTGCCCTCCTCGATCAGCGGCTGCGCGGCGCGCTGCAGGGCTTCGACGATGCGGCGGCCGAGATCGGGCTCGATCGCATGGCGGCGCGACGGGTCCGAACGCACCGCCTGGCCGAGCAGCGCCTCGAGCTGGCCTTCGAGCGTCATCACCCGCAAAGCCTCGCGCGGGCCGCACATCTTCTGGATGATGAGCGCGCCGAGCTCGGGACGGATCGCCTCGATCAGTTCCTCGGCATCGAGCGTGCGCTGCGCGGCAACCGCGATCGCGGCGGCGATACGGCGGAATTCCTTGAGCGGGATGCCTTCCTCCAGCAGGCCGCGCAGCACCTGGGTCAGTACGGTCAGCGGCACCGGCTGTGGCGACAACGCGGCGACCAGATTGGCGGCCCGCTCCTTC
The DNA here is from genome assembly GCA_002863155.1 of Sphingomonadaceae bacterium. Taxonomy (GTDB): domain Bacteria; phylum Pseudomonadota; class Alphaproteobacteria; order Sphingomonadales; family Sphingomonadaceae; genus Sphingomonas. The sequence continues at coordinate 6,066 of PKED01000084.1, forward strand.
AGATGGTCGAGCAGGTTCTGGACCTCGTCCTGGCCGAGCAGGTCGGCGGCATGCGCGTTCAGCAAATGATTGAGGTGGGTGGCGATCACCGTCGAGGCATCGACGACGAGATAGCCCGCGCCGGTCGCCGCATCGGCATCGGCGGGCGAAATCCACACCGCGTCGAGCCCGAAGGTCGGGTCTTTCGCCGCCTTGCCCTGCAGACGGCCATAGGCCTGGCCGGTATCGAGCGCGAGCATCTCGTCGGGGGAGACGACATCGTCGCCCAGCACGACGCCACCGACGACGATCCGATAGGCGTAGGGCGGCAGGTTGATGTCGTCGCGCACCCGCACCTGCGGCACGACGAAACCGAGTTCCTTCGACAGCTGTCGGCGCACGCCGGTGATGCGGCCCATCAGCTGGCTGCCACGCCGTTCGTCGACCAGCGGCACCAGCCCGTAACCGATGTCCAGGTTGATCTGCAGCGTGTCCGCAACTTCGTCCCAGCCGATCTGGGATAGATCGGCGGGTGCCGCCGGTGCGACCTCGGCAACCTTCGGCCGGGCAGCCGCCCGTGCCGTGCGATAGGCGACATAAGCCGCAGCAGCAGCGGCGGGCAGGATCACCAGATGCGGCATCCCAGGCATCACGCCGAGCAGCGCAAGGATCGCCGCGACCGGCGTCCAGGTCCGCGCCGAGCCGAACTGGCTGCCGATCTGGCCGGTCAGGTCCTGCGCCGAGGTGACGCGGGTAACGATGGTCGCGGCGGCAATCGACAGCATCAGCGACGGGATCTGCGCGACCAGCGCATCGCCGATCGCGAGCAGGACGTAGTTGTGGGCGGCATCGCCGATCGTCATGCCGTGGCTGAGCGGCCCCAGAATCAGGCCGCCGATGATGTTTGCGGCCAGAATCAGCAGTCCGGCGATCGCATCGCCCTTCACGAATTTCGACGAACCGTCCATCGATCCGTAGAAATCGGCTTCGGTCGACACTTCGACGCGGCGGGCCTTGGCTTCGTCGGGCGTGATCAGCCCGGCGTTCAGATCGGCGTCGATCGCCATCTGCTTGCCGGGCAAGGCATCGAGGGTGAAGCGCGCCGACACTTCGGAAACGCGGCCGGCGCCCTTGGTGACGACGATCATGTTGATGATCACCAGGATCGCGAACACGAACAGCCCGACGACATAATCGCCGCCGATCAGGAAAGTGCCGAACGCCTCGATCACCTTGCCGGCGGCGGATTCGCCTTCATGGCCATGGACGAGCACGACGCGGGTCGAGGCGACGTTGAGCGCGAGGCGGAACAGCGTCGCGAACAGCAGAACGCTCGGAAAGGCCGAGAAATCTAGCGGCTTTTGCGCATTGAGCGCGACCATCAGCACCGCGAGGCTGATCGTGATGTTCATGATGAAGAAGATGTCGAGCGCGACCGCAGGGATCGGCACGACCATCAGCATCACCAGCAGCAGGATCGCCACCGGCAGCGCGGCGCCGCGTGCCGCCAACCCCGCATTGAAACGCGGCAACGCCAGACCCGCCATTACAGACCGCCCAGGCTAGCGAGAAGCAGATAGGCGAGCCGCGCATGGTCGGGCGACGGACGCAGCAGCGCCGCGCTTTGCTGCGCGGGGCGGGCGCCGCCGTTCAGCTGGTCGAGCGTCGCCTGCGCCCAGCGCGCGGCGCCGCTCTGGCTTTCGCCATTGCCGGGAATGATTTCCGCGCCATCGGCGATACCCTCGCCCAGCGTTGGCGCGAGCGTGGCAGAGGCAAGGCCGGTCGCGCCCGCCGCACCCGCGCCGCGATCGAGCTTGGCCGCGAAGCGGTCATAGATTTCAGCGACCGTGCGCGGCTGACCGCCGGGGCCGTAGAAAATGTTGCGGTTGGCATGGGCGGCTGCCGGAAACAGCGCCGCGCCGATCTTGTCTGGGGCGGTCTCGAGCGTCTTCAGGAACTTGCGTGCGCCGCCCAGCCCAAGGAAATGAGCCATATAGAGATCGGTGCCGGTCGCCTGGCGGCCGATCGTCGCCTCGATGCCGCTCTTGTTGTCGGCGGCATGTTCGGCGGCCATCAACGCGGCGGCCTGCGGATCCTGGCGAAGGTCGAGGATCGCCCGCCGCGTCGCTGAATCGCCGACCGTCAGCCGACCGTTCGCGCCCGGCTGGATGGCGTCCGCCGCCCAACCGAGGCCGTGCTCGGCGCCGTGCTTCTTGACGACCGACAGCCAGCTTTGTTCGATGAACTGGTAAAGGCCGCTCGCGCTCGACGTCGGCGCCTTCGCCCGGGTATTCAGGCCGCTTTCGACCTGGGCCTGGCCCAACAGATAGTTGAAATCGATCCCGGTCCGGGCCGACGCCAACGCGATCGCGGACTGGACGGTCCCCTGCGTTCCAGCAACAACACCGGCGATTGGATTGACGCTCATCGCTTCCTTGCCCCTTATTCGCGGGACACAAAGCAAGGGGCGTGCCAACCGCCCCGTCGATCAGGCGCGGGCGTCAGGCAAAGGCATGGGTGCCCGGCCGATAGGCAGCAAGGCCATCCCCGGCCAGCTGCTGGAGCCGACGGCGGACATTGGCGCTCATCAGGTTGACGTAGATGCGGCAGGTCTCGTTCAGCCGATGCGCTTCCTCGGCGAGCTGGCGGGTTTCGGCGTTGGGCGGCGTATCGTCGAACGCGGCCACGACATCGATGCCGGCCAGCTTGGCCTGGGTCGCGCGTTCGAGCGCGACGACGTCGTTGGCCTTCAGCGCGGCAATTTCCGCGTGCAGCGATTCGATCACACGCACCAGAGCGTCACGGCGGTTCATGCGGGAATCCAGTTCAGCTTGATCGCGATCAGGCGATCGGCAACATTTTCGGGCGAAATCGGGTAGCTGCCATTGGCGATCGCCTGGCGGATGCGCGCGACACGATCACTGTCGACGGGCGGCTTGGCCGCGAGTTCGGTCACCAGGCTGGCCAGCGCGACCCGGCTCTGCACGACGGGCGACGCTTCGGGCGCGACCGGCGCCGACGCTGTGGGCGCCGCAGGCGCGACCGGAGGATTGGTGCGCGTTGCCGCCACTCGCTCCGTTGCCGTCACCGGCGCTGCACTGATGCGATCTACCATCTCGCAAGCCTCGCTTTTCGCTTCCTCGACAGAACAAACGACGCGCTTCAGGAAAACTTAAGAGAAAAATTCACAAAAAATTATCCGGGTCCGAAACGCCTGCGAAATCAATGGCTATAGCCCGGCAGTGTCGCCCGACCGGGCTCGATCGCAATCGCCTGAATCGGCTTTTTCGGGCCGACGACATCGACCAGCAAGCGAGCACCGACGGCAGCGTCGCTCATCGCGATGCCGTCGCGCGTGATCGCAAAGCCGCCACTGTTCACCTCGACGCTGACCGGATCGCCGCGCTTGATGACGATTTCGGGCTTGGACGGGGCGGCGATCGCGGGCGCGGGCGCGACCGGCGCCGGAGCGGGTGCCGCCGGCATGACCACCGGCACGAAGATCCGCCATTCGGGATCGGGGCAGCTGATCACCACTGCATCGTGATTGTCCTGACGCCATTTCATCATCAGCGTGGCGCAGTTCGCAAGTTTCAGCCGGACATCGACCGGCGCGCGGGCGCCGCCTTCGCTGCCCATCGGCTTGCCGGTAAAACTCGCGACCGCGCGATCGAGCATCGTGGTATCCTGGAACGGACCCTGCGCAGCGGCGGGGGCGGCAAGGCCGATCAGCACCAGGCCAATGACATGCTTCATGACGGTCTCCTTCGGTTGCCGGATGAGGCGGCAAAAATGGGTTGCCGGGCGGCAAATCATTGCCGCCCCCCGGCATAGACAAGGGTGAGATAGACGCCGCGCCGACCGCGCCGGACGCCGTTGGACAGCGTCACCCGCCCCGGCGGCAGCGCGCCGGCTTCGGCAAGTGCTGCGGCAACGGCGCGGGCGCGATCGCTTGCGAGCAGGGCGGCGCTGCCCGACGCCGGATCGACGTCGTCCGCGCTGCCATCGGTCAGGCCGGTGACGCGGATCGCGACGCGCGGGTCGCGGGCGACTTCGCGCGCCCAGGCAATGACGCCGTCTGGCGCCGACGGCAGCCGGGAATCGCCCGGTGCGAAGTCGTAGAGCGCAGCTGCCGCCACCGGTGCCGCATCGGGCACGACCTTCATGATCGCCGTGCCGGTCCCGGCGAAACCCTGGCGCAGCCCCTCGACGACCGCACGCCGGTCGGCGCCCTGATGCGCCATCACCAGTACGAAAAAGCCCAGCAGCAGCAGTGCCAGATCGGCGAGCGTCACCAGCCAAATCGGCCGCGACGGCGGCGTATCGGGGAAGAAAGCGGCAGTCATACCAGCACCTCCACAGTGTCGGCGACCGGCGCCGGACCGCGCCGCCGGGGCGCTTCGCGCTGGGCAAGCGCCCGGAGCGGCGCCTCCAGCCGCAGTCGTTCAAAGGCTTCCTGCCGGGCGGCGCGGCGCAGACGGGCGGCGATGGGCATCGCCACCAGGCTCGCCAGTACCGCGCCATAGAGCGTCGACAGCAGCGCGATCGCCATCGCGCCGCCGATCGCGGCGGGATCGTTCATCTTCAGGAACATCCGGACCAGCCCGATCAGCGTGCCGATCATCCCCATCGCCGGCGCCAGCTCGGCCGCCGACGCCCAGATGTCGATCGCGGCAAGGTGGCGTTCGGTGCGCGCCTCGCGCCGTTCCGCCAGCAGCGCAGCGACGGCGTCGCCCTCCGCGCCATCGACGATCGCCGCGACGGCGGCGGCGACATCGCCGTCCGAAATGACCGATCGATCGAGCGCAAGCACGCCGTGGCGCTTGGCGATACGGCCGAACGCTCCGATCTGGTCGATCAGCGGATCGGCGCGGAACCGGCGCCGCGGCAACACCCTGAGCGCCGCAATGCCACGCACCAGATCGCGGAAGTGACTGCGCAGCACCAGCGCGGCCACTGTCCCCCCGGCGACGATGCCCATCGCCGCGGGGTCGAGATAGGGCGCCAGCCCGGCAAGATCGTTGCTGTCAATCATACCCGCACAGAATAGCAAGGTCCGCGCCAAGTGCAGCCTGTCGCCACGCATGATCGCGATCGCTGGCGCTGCCGCGCCCGTTCGGCGGCGATTTGCCGCCCCCGGCAATTTCTTGCCGCCCGGCTTGCCGCCGCTGGGCTCATGCTCGGTTTATCGCATTGGCGACCGAATTGGCACGACGATTGCTTGGTGTGGTCCGCAGGATTTTATGCACGGGAGTTTGCCAAGGTGGCTGACGATCTTCTCTTTGGGGTGCACGGTGCCGCGCTCGAGGTGCGTTCGCGTCGCCTCGGGCTGCTTGCGTCGAACATCGCCAATGCGTCGACGCCGGGCTTCAAGGCGCGCGACATCGATTTTCGCGAAGCGATGCAGGCCGCTACCCGGCCCGGCGGGCTGGGCGCGGGCACGATCGACGCAGCGACCAAATATCGCGTGCCGCTTAACGCGTCGCTCGACGGGAACACGGTCGAACTCGCGACCGAACAGACCGCCTTCGCCGAAAACGCCGTCGCCTATCAGACGACGCTTTCGTTTCTGAACGGCCGGATCGGCCAGATCACCCGCGCCCTGAGGGGCGAGTAAGTTGAGGGGCGCATAACATGGCCGGACAGCCACTCACCATTTTCCAGGTCGCGGGGCGCGCGATGTCCGCGCAGCTCGTGCGGATGAACACGACGGCGTCGAACCTCGCCAATGTCGGCGTCGTCTCGTCGAGCGAGGAAGCCGCCTACAAGACGATGAAGCCGGTGTTCCGCACCGAGTTCGACAAGGCATCGGGCATGGCCACCGTCAATGTCGAGAATGTCATCCAGGCCGGCAACCGCGCGACCAAGAGCTACGATCCGTCCAACCCCCTTGCCGACAAGGACGGCAATGTCTGGGAGGCCGCGGTCGATGAAACCCGCGAGCTCGTCGACATGATGGAGACGGCGCGCAGCTACCAGAACAACGTCGAAGTGATGCAGACCGCCAAGTCGCTGATCCTCGACACCCTCAAGATGGGACGCTGATCATGGCGACAAGCTTCGACACCACGCTGCAGACGCTGGGCATCAACCGCACGGCTTCGGGTCCGCGCGTCCAGACGGCCGCTCAGGCCGAACAGCTCGATCAGCGCGATTTCCTGAAGTTGCTGACCGCCCAGCTGAAGAACCAGGACCCGACCGACCCGGTCGACGCCACCCAGCAGCTGACGCAGCTGGCACAATTCTCGACCGTATCGGGCATCAGCGAGATCAATTCGACGCTGAAGTCGATCCAGGACAAGCTGGGCGCGACCTCGACGAGCGATGCGCTCGCCTATGTCGGCCACAATGTCCTGACCGACGGCAACACCGCCTATCCGCGCCAGTCGGGCGGCATTGCCGGCGCCATCGAGCTTGCCGGCGACGCCAGCGACGTCCGCGTGTCGATCCAGTCGGCGAACGGTGCGGTTCTCAAGACGCTGTCGCTCGGCGCGCAGGCGCAGGGCACGGTCGAATTCGACTGGGACGGCACGACCGACAATGGCGATCCCGCCGGCGACGGCCCCTACACCATCTCCGTCGCCGCCAATAATGGCGGTGCCGCCGTCGGCGCGACGCCGCTCGTCTGGGCGCCCGTCACGTCCGTTTCACTGCCGACCGGCGGCCAGCCGCTGCTGACCGTCCCCGGCATCGGCCAGATCGCCGCCGCCCGGGTTCGCCAGGTCGGCTAGACCATTCGTCCTCTTTTCAAGCTTCGCCAAGGAGATACATTATGTCGATCTACACGTCGCTCAGCGGGCTTCAGGCAGCCCAGACCGATCTTGCGGTGATTTCGCACAACCTCGCCAACGTGGCGACCAACGGCTTCAAGAAGAGCCGGTCGGAATTCGCCGACGTCATCGCGTCGTCGGTGTCGTCGAAGCCGAGCTCGGCGATCGGCGCGGGCGTGCTCGTGAAGGGCAACCGCCAGATCTTCACGCAGGGCAACCTGGTCCAGTCGCAATCGTCGCTCGATCTCGCGGTTTCGGGGGACGGATTCTTCGCGGTCAAGCCGCAGATCGGCAGCGCGTCGACCAATTTCACGCGCAACGGCTCGTTCCTGGTCGATGCCGACCGCTATGTCGTCGACGCCCAGGGCGGCCATCTGCAGGTCTATCCGGTCGATGGCAGCGGTGCGGTCGTTGCCTCGGGCCTCGGCTCGGCAATCGACCTGCGCCTGCCCGCGACGAGCGGCACCCCGGTCGCGACGGCGGCGGTCACGCTTGGCGTCAACCTGCCCAGCGGCGCAGCCATCCCGACGGCGGCGACCTTCGACCGCTTCGATCCGTCGAGCTACAACAACTCGACCCAGACGACGGTGTACGATGCGGAAGGCAATCCGCGCACGCTGACCAACTATTTCCGCCGCGAAACCGTGGCGGGTGGCGGTTCGCCGACCAGCAACTGGACGGTCTACAGCTATGTCGGCGATCAGCAGCTGACGGCAGGCGGATCGGCCGGCATTCCGGTCACTTTCGACGCCACCGGCGCGCTGACCTCGCCGACGGCACCGACCAGCTATGACAGCTTCACCCCCACCGGGAGCCCCAATGCGATCAGCTTCGCGCTCGATCTGGGGGCCGGAACCACGCAGGCGGCGCGCCCGTTCGACGTTGCGGTCCGCTCGCAGGACGGCGCGGCGGTCGGCCAGCTGCAAGGCGTGACGGTCGACGCAAAGGGCCGCGTGCAGGCAAGCTTCTCCAACGGCGACAGCCAGACGCTCGGCCAGGTCGTGCTCGCGACCTTCACCAATCCGGCCGGCCTGCGCCAGCTCGGCAACAGCTATTGGTCGCCGACGGGCCTGTCGGGCTCGCCGATCGCCGGTGCGGCGGGTGAAAACGGCTTTGGCGATCTGCTGTCGGGCACGATCGAACGCTCGAACGTCGACACGACCGAGGAACTCGTCGCTCTGATCGCCGCGCAGCGCAGCTTCCAGGCCAATGCCAAGGCGCTCGAGACCGACAAGCAGGTCGTCCAGACGCTCTTCAACATCCAGTAAGCGACGCTCGGCAAGGGGGGCCGATCTGAATGGACAAGCTGATCTACACGGCGGCATCGGGGCTGAAGGCGCATCTCGCGTCGCAGGCCTCGATCGCCAACAACATGGCGAACGCGTCGACGATCGGCTTTCGTGCCGATCGGATGATCTTCGATCAGCTCAAGATCAGCAACACATCGGCCTTTCCGCGCCAGCCCGCTTCCGAATCGGTGACCGATTTCGATCGCCGGGCGGGCACCGTCAACCAGACCGGCCGTCCGCTCGACATCGCCGTCAACGGCGAAGCATGGATCGCGGTGCAGGGCCGCGACGGTCTGGAAGCCTATACCCGGCGTGGCGACCTTCAGGTCGCGGCATCGGGCGTGCTGGAGACCGGCGACGGTTTCCCGGTGATCGGCTCGGGGGGGCCGATCACCATCCCTCCCGCCCAGAAGGTGACGATCAGCCCCGAAGGCGTGGTCTCGATCATCCCGCAGGGCAGCGGCATCGACGGCCAGCCACAGGTCATCGATACGATCAAGTTCGTCAGCGACAAGGGCACCAAGACGACCAAGGGGCTCGACAATCTGCTCCACGTCGAAGGCGGCGGCGTGCTGCCGCGCGACCTGAACGCAAAGGTCGTCACCGGGGCGCTCGAACAGTCGAACGTCAATCTCACCCAGGCGCTGGTCGACATGATCGAGAATCAGCGCAGTTACGAAGTTCAGGCGAACCTGATCAAGGAAACCAAGAATCTCGATGAAAGCAGCGCGCAGCTCATGCGCCTGCCGGGTTGAAGGGAATAGGACATGGGCAGCGCCGCACTCCACATCGCACGCACCGGGCTCGACGCCCAGGACATGCGCATGCGCGTGATTTCGAACAACTTGGCCAACGTCAACACGACCGGCTACAAGCGCGACCGGGCGGCGTTCGAGACGCTCGCCTATCAGACGATCACCGCGCCCGGCGCGCCGAGCACGTCCGAGACACGCTACGCCACAGGGCTCAACCTCGGCACCGGCGTGCGCATTCAGGGCACTGCGCGGATCGACACGCAGGGCACGCTGGCGCAGACCGGCAACGCGCTCGATCTCGCGCTCGACGGTGAGGGCTATTTCCAGGTCCAGCTGCCCGGCGCCCAGCTCGGCTATACCCGCGCCGGCAATTTCAGCCGGTCGGCGCAGGGCCTGCTGGTGACTGCGGAAGGCTATCAGGTCCAGCCGGGCATCACGATTCCCGAAGGCACGACCTCGATCACGATCGGCACCGACGGCACCGTCTCCGCCGTGGTGCCCGGCCAGACCGAGCCCAGCCAGGTCGGCCAGATCCAGATCGCGACTTTCCCCAACGCCGCCGGGCTCCAGTCGATCGGCGACAACTATCTTGTCGAAAGCGCCGCATCGGGCGCGGTCAACCTCGGCATCGCCGGGCAGGATGGTCGCGGCAACGTCCGCCAGGGCGCGCTCGAAGGGTCGAACGTCAATGTCGTCGAGGAACTCGTCGACATGATCGAGACCCAGCGTGCCTATGAAGTGAATTCGAAGATGATCACCGCAACCGACGAAATGCTGAAATATGTCAACCAGAACATCTAACGCTGCCGCGCTGGTCGCCGCGACCGTGCTGACGCTTGCGGCGCTGTCGCCGCAGGGGGCAGAGGCGCGGCTGTTCGGCAAGAAGAAGCCGCAGCCCGATTTCAGCGCGTCGCATCCGCTGCCGCCGCCACCGCCACCCGCCAACGGGTCGATCTATCAGGCGTCGCAGGGCTATGCGCCGCTGTACGAAGGCTGGCGCGCAAAGCGGGTCGGCGATCCGTTGACGATCGCGCTGGTCGAACGCACGCTGGCCTCGAAGTCGGCCAGTTCGAAGCTCGACAGCGCGGGCAATGCGGCGATCATCCCGCCGACCAGCGGCCCGCTGTCGTTCGATCCGAATTCGGCGAAGGTCGGCGGCAATCGCGGCTTCAACGGCCAGGGCACCGCAGACCAGTCGAACACGCTGCAGGGCGAGCTGAGCGTCACCGTGGCCGAAGTCTATCCGAACGGCACGATGCTGGTGCAGGGCGCCAAGCGCGTGACACTCAACCGCGGCGACGAATTCGTCCAGATCAAGGGCATCGTCCGCATGGCCGATGTCGATGCCGACAATCGCGTCCCGTCGACCCGCGTCGCCGACGCCCAGATCGCCTATACCGGCAAGGGCGATGTCGCCCGCGCCAGCCGCCAGGGGTGGTTCAGCCGCTTCTTCTCCGTGATCAGCCCGTTCTGATGGGACATTCGACGATGATCCGCCTGTTCCTCGCTTTCCTGATGAGCCTGTCGCTCGCGACGCCCGCCTGGGCCGACCGGGTCAAGGATCTCGGCGCCTTTCAGGGCATCCGCAGCAACCAGCTGACCGGCTACGGCATCGTCGTCGGCTTGCCCGGCACCGGTGACGACAATCTGGAATATACCGTTCAGTCGCTCAAAAGCGTCGCGTCGCGCTTCGGCTTGCAGTTGCCGGCCAACATCAATCCGTCGCTCAAGAATTCGGCCGCGGTGCTGATCACCGCCGATTTGCCGGCCTTCGCCAAGCCGGGCCAAAAAATCGACGTGACCGTGTCGGCGCTCGGCAAGGCCAAGAGCTTGCGCGGCGGCGCGCTGATCCTCACCCCGCTCCAGGGTGCGGACGGCCAGGTCTATGCGATGGCGCAGGGGTCGCTCGCGGTGGGCGGGCTCGGCGCGGACGGCGCCGATGGATCGAAGATCGTCGTCAACATTCCCTCATCGGGCCGCATTCCCGAAGGGGCGACGGTCGAACGCTCGGTCGACACCGGCTTTGCGTCCACCCCGGTCCTGACCTTCAACCTCGCGCGGTCGGACTTCACCACCGCCCAGTCGATCGCGGCGGCGATCAATGCCCGGCTCGGACCGGGTCGCGCACAGGCGATCGACGGCGTGTCGATCGCGATCGCCGCGCCCGAAGGCGCCGATCTGCGCGCCACCCTGATGAGCGAGATCGAGAATCTGACGGTCACCGCCGCCGAGCCATCGGCGCGCGTCATCGTCAACGCCCGCACCGGCACCGTCGTCATCAACTCGGCGGTTCGTCTGGGCCCGGCCGCAGTCACCCAAGGCAAGCTGACCGTGCGCGTCGACGAATCGCAGCGGGTCAGCCAGCCCGCGCCGCTCAGCCAGGGCCAGACCGCGGTCGAACAGCGCAGCGCCGTCGGCGTCACCGAGGAGGTCAAGCCGATCTTCCTGATCGATGCCGGTCCCAAACTCGCCGACGTCGTCAAGGCGATGAACGCGATCGGCGCATCGCCGGCCGATCTGGTCGCGATCCTCGAAGCGCTCAAGGAGGCCGGCGCGCTCAAGGCCGAGCTGATCATCCTGTGAGCGGCACCGTCACCCCTTCGCTGGTGCCGCAGGCACGCGGCGCGCTCGCGATCGAAGGCGCGAGCGGCGCCGGCGATACCCGCCGCCTCGCCTCGCGCGACAATCTCGACAAGGCCGGGCGCGAGTTCGAGGCGGTGTTCACGCGGATGATGCTCAAATCGATGCGCAGCACGCACCTTGCCGAGGACCTGTTCTCGAACAAGGCGATGGAAACCTTTCGCGACATGCAGGACGACAAGGTCGCCGATGTGATGGCACAGGCCAAGCCGATGGGGATCGGCAAGGCGGTCGTCGATTTCCTGGCCCGGTCGGACCCGGCGCTTCAGAAACCACTTGATAACACTCAGCATGTCATAAGCTCGCCATGAGCGATCTGCTGTCGATCGGAGCAAGCGGTGTTCGCGCCTATCAATCGGCGCTGACGACGGTTTCCGACAATATCGCCAATGCCGCGACGCCGGGCTATTCCCGGCGATCGGCCTCGCTTGCCGAAGTCGCGCCGAGCAACGGCGTGCTCACCGCGCAGCGGGTGACGACCGGCAACGGCGTGATCGTCACCGGTGTCGCGCGCGCGGGCGACCCGTTCAGGATCGCAGCCGTCCGCACCGCCGGTGCCGATCTCGCGCGGACCGAAACCAGCATCGATGCGCTCGACCGGATCGAGGCCAGCCTGGCGGGCGCCAATCTGGCGGGGACGCTGACCAGCTTTTTCAATACGTTTCGCGGCGTTGCCGCCAATCCGACCGCCAGCGCCCCGCGCGCCGCCGCCGTCGAGGCGGCAGCCAGCGTCGCGAGCGCCTTTACCGCCACCGGTCGCGCGCTCGATCAGGCCGCCGCCGATCTCGACAGCAGCGCCGAGGGAGCGGTGGCACGCATCAATACGCTCGCGACCGCGCTTGCGCGCGTCAACAACGGCCTCGGGCGCAGCAGCGCCGGCAGCGCGGGCCAGGCGAGCCTGCTCGATCAGCGCGACCAGCTGCTCGACGAACTGAGCGGCCTGACCGATATCGGCGTGACGACCGACGTGCTTGGCCGCGCGACCGTAACCGTCGGCGGCAGCGCCGGCCCCGTGCTCGTCGACGGCGTCGATGCCGGGACCGTCACCTTTGCACGCGGCCAGAGCGGCGTCGCCTCCTTCGCCGTGTTCCGCGCCGGCACCGCGACCGGCATCGCGCCGACCGGCGGCACGCTGGCCGGCATCGCCGAGGGCGCGCAGCGGATCAGCGACACGCGTCGCGAGCTGAACCAGATCGCCACCGATTTCGTGAGCGGCGTCAACGCCGTTCAGGCGCAGGGCCGCGACCTTGACGGGGCACCCGGCGCCGCATTGTTCGCGGTCGGTACGACGCCGACCGATATCAGCGTCACCCTCGCCAGCCCGCGCGGCATCGCCGCCGCCGCCGTCGGTGGCGGCCCGCGCGACAACGGCAATCTGACCGCACTCGAAACGCTGCGGACCAGCGGCGCGTTCGAGAGCCAGACCGTCGGCCTCATCGCCGGCAATGCGGCGACGTTGCAAAGCCGGCGGACCGTTGCCGACGCGCAGGGCGCGATCCGCGACGGGGCGATTGCCGCGCGCGACGCGGTGTCGGGCGTCAGCCTTGATGCGGAAGCCGTCGACCTGCTGCGCTTTCAGCAGGCCTATCAGGCGTCGAGCCGAGTGATCCAGGTCGCGCGCGACACGCTCCAGTCGCTGCTCGACATCCGCTAGAGGCCCCCATGACGATCAGCACGTCGCTTTTCTACGATCGCAATGCCCAGCGGCTCGCATCGCTGTCCGGCACCGCGACCCGGCTGCAGACGCAGATCAGCACCGGGCGCCGGATCGAGACGCCGTCCGACGACGCGGTCGCCTATGCGCGGCTCGCGCGGATCGGCCGTGACAGCGCAGACGCGGTGGTCGACCAGGGCAATATCGATCTTGCGCAGACCGTTCTCGGCCAGGCCGATACGACGCTGGAAAGCGTGGCGACTCAGCTCGGAAGTGCGCAGGAGCTGATCATCAGGGCAAACAGCGGCGCCCTGTCGGACAATGACCGCAAGGCGATCGCGCCGCAGCTTCGCCAAATCATCGACGATCTCTTCGCGCTCGCCAACACCAGCGATACGCGCGGCGGGCCGTTGTTCGGCTCGGCGACCGGCGACACCGCCGTCACCCGCGACGCGAGCGGCACCGTCAGCTTCACCGGCACCGGCAGCGCCGCGCCGATTCCGATCGGCAACGGCCAGACCATCGCCCCGAGCGAAAGCGCCGAGCGCATCTTTGGCGGGATCGGCGGCAGCAACGTCTTTGCGGTCCTCAACGATTTCCTCGCGGCGCTCGAAACACCGGGAAGCGCCGCAACGGCGGCGGCTGCCGGCACCGCGATCGACGGCGTCAAGGCCACGCTCGACCAGGTCAACGCCACGCGCGGCTCGATCGGCGCGCGCGCCGCCCGGCTCGAGCTGGAAACGGCCCGGATCGATACCGCCGACACCGCCCGCGCGGTCGAGCGCAGCGGGCTGGAGGATACCGACATCACCCAGGCGATCGTCGACCTTCAAAAGACGACCACCATTCTTCAGGCAACGCAGTCGAGCCTGTCGCGGCTCAGCCAGCTCTCCCTGTTCGATTATCTTCGCTGATTTCCAGGTTTGGTTAACGGATTGGCGACGAAATTGGGTGAATAAAGAGTGAGCATGGCCGGTCCACCCCGCAAGGGGCAGATCGTCCCGATCCGCCCGGGGGAAAGGCAAGCCTAATGTTTCCAGTTATCGGCCTCGTCGTGTTGCTCGCCATGGTGTTCGGCGGTTTCGCCTTCACCGGCGGCGCGCTCGGCCCGGTCATGGAAGCGATTCCGCACGAAATGCTGATCATCGGCGGGGCGGCTGCCGGCGCGTTGATCATCGGCAATTCGATGAAGGAACTGAAAGCGCTCGGCGGCGGCCTGATGAAGGTCTTCAAAGGCCCGAAATACAAGAAGCAGGATTATCTCGACACGATCTTCCTGGTGTCGAAGCTGATGAAGATGCTGCGCACCGACGGCCCGATCGCGCTCGAGCCGCATGTCGAGGATCCGCAGTCGAGCGCGATCTTCGCCGAATATCCCCGGCTGCTCGCCGACCATACGCTGGTGAACCTGATCGCCGATACCCTGCGCCTCGTCGTAGTCTCGTCGGGTACGCTCGACGTGCACGCGGTCGAAGAGGTGATGGACAACAGCATCAAGACCCACCACCACGAAGTCGAAAGCGCCCACACCACGCTGACCAGCCTCGCCGATGCGCTGCCCGCGCTCGGCATCGTCGCGGCGGTGCTCGGCGTGGTGAAGACGATGGGCTCGATCGACAAGCCGCCCTCGATCCTGGGCGCGATGATCGGCTCGGCGCTGGTCGGCACCTTCATGGGCGTGCTGCTTGCTTATGGTATCGTCGCGCCACTCGCCAACCGGCTGAAGCAGGTGATCGACGCCGATGCCGCCATCTATCACACCGTCAAGCAGATCATCATCGCCTCGCTCCACGGCCATCCCCAGCCGCTGGTGATCGAGGCCGCGCGGTCGGGCATTGCCCATGCCAACCAGCCCGGCTTTGCCGAAGTGTTCGACGGCCTGCGGGGGCGGTGATGGTTGATCGGTTCCCGCCGATGGACGGCACCGGCCGCGCGCCGCAGGACGCCGCATAATGGCCCGGGCGCCGCACGGAACCAACCAGCCCCCGAAGATCATCTATAAAAAGGTGTATATCGAGGGGCATGGCGGCCATCATGGCGGCGCGTGGAAGGTCGCCTATGCCGATTTCGTGACCGCGATGATGGCGTTCTTTCTGCTCATGTGGCTGCTCGGCGCGACGACCGAAAAGCAGCGCAAGGCGCTCGCCGACTATTTTGCCCCGACAATCGTCCAGTCGAAACAGGACACCGCGGGGTCGAACGGCCCGGTCCGCCCGTCGTGGTTCTGCAGCACGGGGTCGTCGTAAAAGCCGCCGGGGAACGATCCGTTGGGGGCCAGCGGCGGGCCGGGCCGTGCACCGCCAAAGCTCTCGACCCGCACGGCCACCACGTTAGGGCCCGTGGCCCGGAGCAGCCCGGGGGGCACCGGGTACGCCACCGGGGTGATGTAGTCGCGGATGCCCGGCAGCGGGGCGCCGCGGTCCGACGCGGAGAGCAGCCTTGCGGACGTCAATTCGCAAGTCGAGCGTGACGCCATCGCGCTTTTCGGGGCATGTCCCGACGGCACCGCACTCGCAGCTCGGCAAGAACGCGTCGCGGGCCGCGACCTCCTCATACATGCCGGCAACCTCTTCGCAAAGGCCCTGCGCGGGGCGCGGAACGGCTCTTCGGTACGGGGGCAAACGTGCGCGACCTGAGCTCATCCGAGCCGCTCGGGCTCGCCCCGACGGGCGCCGACAGCGCAGTGAGCCTCAGCATGGACGGCAGCGAGGCGCTCGCCTTGCT
>PKED01000049.1 GCA_002863155.1 Sphingomonadaceae bacterium
TACCTTGACCCGTTCGTTTCGAGCGCAGTCGAGAAACAGGCCACGAGCGTTGCGCAGGGTGTCTCGACTTCGCTCGACACGAACGGTTGGGGATTTGATTCAACCAAAAGTCATCCGACTCTAGCTCTCGGGCATGACCCATTGGAACACGTCGTCGAGCGGCTTGCCGAAGACGTGCGCGATCCGGAACGCGGTTTCCAGCGTCGGCGAATAGCGGCCCTGCTCGATCGCGGCGATGGTCTGGCGGGTGACGCCGACCAGCTCACCGAGCTGCGCCTGCGTCATCTCGCCCGCCATGAAGCGCAGCGTGCGGATTTCGTTGCGGATCGTTGCGCCCGCCATCACGCGCCCCGCCGATAGCCGATGGCCTGCGCGCCGTAGCGAATGGCCTCCGCAAGCGCGACCACCGCGAACAGCGCGAAAATCGTCTGGATCAGATCGATGCCCATGTGCATCACCGCGATCAGCACCAGCACCGCGCTGATCAGGAAATAATAGGCGATGGCGGTGGCCCGGCGGGCGATCCCGCGTTCGCGCTCGTCGATCGGCGCGCGCGCGTCGCCGGGGCTGGCCATCGCGCCGGCAATCGCCACCCCCGTCATCAACACCGCCTGCACGACGATGCAGCCAATGAACGCGATGAAGAAGGTGAAGGGTGGATGCCGATCGTGATTATAGAGCAGCAGCGCCGCGAAATAGCTGCCCCAGACCAGCACCGTGCTGATGAACGCGGCCCAGGCGATCTTTTCTCTGAACGACATGCTTCACCTCGTGTCTGAAATTGTCGACGTTGTGTAAGAAATATTCGACATCAAGTCAAACACAATCGACATCAGTCGGACTAGGCGACGCGCGTCCGAGCGGCTAAACCGCCGCGCATGTCCACGACCTATACGCTCGACACCGCGACCAGCCGCGCCCACCCGACGCCGGCGCCGATGAAGCGGCTGACGGTCCCTGCGATCCGCGCCCGCAAGGGCGGGGACCCGCTGGTGATGCTGACCGCCTATACCGTGCGGATGGCGCAGCTGCTCGATCCGCACTGCGACATGCTGCTCGTCGGCGACAGTCTGGGGCAGGTGATCTATGGCCTGCCGTCGACCGTCCCGGTCACGCTGGAAATGATGGCGGCGCATGGCGCGGCGGTGGTGCGCGGCAGCTATCACGCGGTCGTCGTCATCGACATGCCGTTCGGCAGCTACGAAACCTCGCCCGAAACCGCCTTCGAGAGCGCTGCCTATCTGCTGAAGGAAACCGGCGCGGCCGCCGTCAAGCTCGAGGGCGGTCAGGCGATGGCGCCGACGGTGCGGTTTCTGGTCGAGCGCGGGATTCCGGTGATGGGCCATGTCGGGCTGACGCCGCAGGCGGTCAATGTGCTCGGCGGCTATGGCGCGCGCGGCCGCACCCAGGCCGAAGCGGCCAAGATCCTCGACGATGCCCGCGCGATCGACCAGGCGGGCGCCTTCGGCATCGTGATCGAAGGCGTGGTCGAACCGATCGCGGTCGAGGCGACGCGGACCCTAGATTGCCCGACGATCGGCATCGGCGCTTCGGCGCAGTGCGATGGGCAGGTGCTGGTGGTCGACGATATGCTCGGCATGTTCGAACGCACGCCGCGCTTCGTGAAGCGCTTCGACGACCTGGCCGGCCGTATTTCCGCCGCGGTTCAAACCTATGCCGCCGATGTCCGCTCACGGGCGTTTCCCGGCGTGGAACAGACCTATGCGCCCAAGGATTGACAGGCTTTCACTTCCCACCCCGCGCCGCTAAGGTCCGCGCCTTTCCAGACCCGAAGGAAGCTAGATTTGGCCGTTACGCCGCAAACCAACCAGGCATTCTTGCGTGAAGTCGATGAAGAACTCCGCCGTGACGAGGCGTTGAAGTTCGCACGCCGCAACGGCCCCCTGCTCATCGGCGCGCTGGTGGCCGGGCTGATCGCCTTCGGTGCCTATCTGCTCTGGCAGAACTGGCAGGCCCAGCAGGCCGGTGCAGATGGGGCGAAATTCGGCAAGACGGTCGAGCAGCTCAGCCGCGGCGACGTAAAAGGCGCGGAAAAGCCGCTTTCCGAGCTCGCGGCTTCGTCGCACGAGGGGTACCGCGTCGGGGCGCGCTTCCTCCAGGCCGACGTTGCGCTGCAGAAGAACGACCTGAAGGCGGCGGCGCGGATTTTCGGCGAGGTTGCGTCGGATAGCGGCGTTTCGCCCGCGTTCCGGAACCTTGCGCTGATCCGCCAGACCAGCGCCGAATTCGACACGCTGAAGCCCGAGACCGTGATCGCCCGACTGAAGCCGCTGGCGGTCAAGGACGGGCCCTGGCTGGGCAGCGCGGGTGAGCTGGTCGCGGCCGCCTATTTGCAGATCAACCAGCCACAGCAAGCCGCCAATCTGTTCGCCATGATAGCCGAGGATGACAAGCTGCCTGAAACGTTACGGACGCGCGCGGCGCAAATGGCGGGGACGCTCGGCGTCGATGCCATTAAGGACAGTGGAGACAAGAAGCCGCAATGACCAACAAGCTCAAATTGTCCGCAGCGCTCGGCGCGCTGCTCGCGCTTGGCGCCTGCGGCGCGTTCAAGGGGCAGAAAAAGACCCCGACGCTCGGCAATCGCGTGCCCATCCTCGTCTCTGAAAACGGTGCCGAGGCCGACAAGACGATCGCCGACGTCGAAGTGCTGCTGCCGCCGGCCGCCACCAACGCCAACTGGTCGCAACCCGGTGGCGATCCGTCCAAGTCAATGGGGCATCTGACGCTCGGCGCCAATCCGGTCCGGCTGTGGAGCGCGACCATTCGTGGCGGGACGCCGAAGCTGCGCCTTGGTGCCGCACCGGTGATCGCCGACAAGAAGCTGTTCGTGATGGACGTCAACGCGACGGTGACGGCGTTCGACGCGGATACCGGCCGCAAGCTGTGGAGCGCCGAAACCTTTGCCGACAAGAAGAATCGCGAAGCGCGGTTCGGCGGCGGCGTAAGCTATGACGATGGCAAGCTTTTCGCGACCAACGGGCTGGGCGACATGGTTGCGCTGTCGGCGAACGACGGCGCGGTGCTGTGGCGGATCAAGCCCGGCGGTCCGCTGCGCGGGGCGCCGACGGTCGCCAATGGCGCGGCCTATATCCTGAGCCAGGACAATCAGCTGTTCGCGATCAACCAGACCGACGGCGCGATTCAATGGACGCAATCGGGGACGCTCGAATCGCAGGGCGTGTTCGGCGTCGCGGCTCCGGCCGCCAGCCGAGGGACCATCGTCTCCGGCTTCTCGTCGGGCGAACTCAACGCCTATCGTTATGAAAACGGCCGGACGCTCTGGTCCGATACTTTGTCGCGCACGAGCATCACGACGTCGGTGTCGAGCATCGCCGACATCGATGCGTCGCCGGTGATCGACCAGGACCGGGTCTATGCCATCGGCGAGGGCGGGCGCATGGTCGCGCTCGAGCTGACGACCGGCAAGCGGCTGTGGGAACTCAACATTGCCGGCATCTCGACGCCGTGGATCGCCGGCGAATGGCTGTTCGTGTCGACCGATGACGGCCGGATGATCTGCCTGTCGCGCGCCAACGGCAAGATCCGCTGGATCACCGACATTGGCGGCTTCAAGAACCGCAAGAAGAAGACGACGCCGATCTACTGGTCGGGGCCGGTGCTGGCGAGCGGGCGGCTGGTGGTGGTCAACTCGCTCGGCCAGATCGTGTCGGTGCGCGCGCAGACCGGCGAGATCATCCAGACGATGAAGGACGGCGTGCCCTTTTCGCTGCCGCCGGTGGTGGCCAACAACACGCTCTATGTCCTGAACAGCAAGGGCAGGATCACCGCCTATCGCTGAGGCGCTGGCGAAGTCCGCGCATTCGGCCTAGGGAGCGGCGATGGCACATCTCCCCGTCGTCGCGATCATCGGCCGCCCCAATGTCGGCAAGTCGACGCTGTTCAACCGGCTGGTCGGCAAGAAGCTCGCGCTGGTCGATGACCGGCCGGGCGTCACGCGCGACCGGCGCGAAGGCGACGCGACGCTGATCGGCATGGATTTCCGCGTGGTCGATACCGCCGGTTACGAGGATGAAGACGCGCAGACGCTGCCTGGCCGGATGCGCCAGCAGACCGAAGCCGCGCTCAAGATGGCCGATGTCGCGCTGTTCATGATCGACGCGCGTGCCGGGCTGGTCCCGCTCGACGAGGAGATTGCGCGCTGGTTGCGCGGGTCGACGACGCCGGTGGTGCTCGTCGCCAACAAGGCCGAAGGGCGCGCGGGCGAGGCGGGGGTGCTCGATTCGCTGTCGCTCGGCTTCGGCGATCCCGTCCAGCTGTCCGCCGAACATGGCGAGGGCATGGGTGACCTGTTCGAGGCGTTGTTCCCCCATCTCGACGGCAAGGCGCAGGAAGAGGCGCCGGTCGACCTCGACGATCCGGCCGCGCCGTTGAAGCTCGCGATCGTCGGGCGGCCGAACGCCGGCAAATCGACTTTGGTCAACCGCATCCTGGGCGAAGACCGGATGATCACCGGGCCCGAAGCCGGCATCACCCGCGATTCGATCGCGATCGACTGGGAATGGGACGATCCCCGATCGGGCCTGCGCAAGGTGCGGCTGATCGATACCGCCGGCATGCGCAAGCGCGCCAATGTGCAGGACAAGCTCGAAAAACTTTCGGTTGCCGACGCGCTTCACGCGATCGACTTCGCCGAAGTCGTGGTGCTGCTGCTCGACGCGACCCGCGGGCTCGAGGTGCAGGATCTGAAGATCGCCGACCGGGTGCTGCAGGAAGGCCGCGCGCTCGTTATCGCGATGAACAAGTGGGACGTGGCCGAAGATGCGTCGAAGCTGTTCAACGGCGTCCGCGCAGCACTCGACGAAGGGCTGGCGCAGGTGAAGGGCGTGCCGCTGCTGACGGTGTCGGCAGTGACCGGCAAGGGCGTCGACCAGCTGCTGGGCGCGGCATTCGACGTGCGCGAGGCCTGGTCGCGCCGGGTGTCGACCGGCGAACTCAATCGCTGGTTCGAACGCGCGATCGAGGCCAATCCGCCTCCGGCCCCCGGTGGCAAGCGGATCAAGCTGCGCTACGTCACCCAGGCGAAGACGCGGCCGCCGGGATTCGTGCTTTTCGGGACCCGGGTCGACCAGCTGCCCGAAAGCTATCAACGCTATCTCGTCAATGGCATCCGTCGCGATCTGGGTTTCGGGGCGGTGCCGGTGCGGCTGACGCTGCGCGCGCCGAAGAACCCGTTCGGCGGCTGACCGTGCGGATCGACGCGCGCGGCCTCAGATGCCCCTGGCCCGCATTGCGGCTCGCGCGGGCGCTGCGCGACGGGGCCGAGCTGGTCGAAATCCTCTCCGACGATCCGGCGGCGCCGGGCGAACTGGCCGCTGTCGCCACCGCCGCCGGGGCAGAAATCGCACCTATCGACAATGATTTCGCACCTTCATTCCGGATAACCAAACCCACCGCCGTCAACCGCTCGTTTACTCCATTCGGTTAGACAGGGCTCAGCGCCGTGAAGGCAGTTGGATCGCGCAAAGGGTTGAACGGGTGTCGGTGACGGATAGCAAGCTTGTCGATTGGGACGCATTCGCGACCGCCCGGGCCGAGCTGGGCGCTGGTTTCGTCCGTATTCTGGGCTATTTCCAGGAGGACGGGACAAAATCGGTCGAGGCGATCGAAACCGCGATGCGCAATCGCAGCGCAACCGCGATGGTGATCCCCGCCCATACCTTGAAGGGCGAAGCGCGCCAGTTCGGGGCGATGCCACTCGCCGAAGCCGCCGAGACGATCGAAGTCATCGCGCGGCAATGCGTCGAAACCCGCGACGCGCCCGATGAGGCGCTCGAAACCGTCGTCGCGCTTCGCCAGCTGTTCAACGAAACGCTGACGCTGCTGCTGCGCGAGGCCAATCCGCTGGTCGAGCGCCGCCCGAGCTTTGGCCGGCGGGCGGTGACCGGGTTCGGCCAGGCCTGACCTGACCGACCTGACCAAGAGCCCGATGACATTATCTTGAGCCGTTCGTTTCGAGCGCAGTCGAGAAACAGGCCACGAGCGTTGCGCAGGGTGTCTCGACTTCGCTCGACACGAACGGCTGGGGATTTGATTCAACCAAAAGTCATCCGACGCTAGCTTTCGGCGGCCTGGCTGTTGAGCTGGACGTAATTGGCAAGGCCCATCCGCTCGATCATCTCGAACTGCGTTTCGATCATGTCGACATGCTCTTCCTCATTGCCGAGGATCGAGGCGAACAGATCGCGGCTCACATAATCGCGCACCGCTTCGCAGTGGCTGATCGCATCGCGCAGCACCGCGATCGCTTCCTGTTCGAGCGCGAGATCGGCGTTCAGCACTTCCTCGACGCTCTCGCCGATCCGCAACCGACCCAGCAGCTGGAAGTTGGGCAGTCCGCCAAGGAACAATATGCGCTCCGCCAGCTTGTCGGCGTGCTGCATTTCCTCGATCGATTCATGGCGTTCGTGCGCCGCCAGTTTGCGCACGCCCCAATTGTCGAGCATCCGGTAGTGGAGCCAATATTGGTTGACCGCGGTCAGCTCGTTCTTGAGGACGAGGTTGAGATAGTCGAGGACTTTCGGGTCGCCCTTCATTGGCTGCTCCTCGGTGCGGTGGGATCAGGCCGTGATCGCAACCGGGCTCCGCTTCGTCAAGCGGCGGCGCGTTCTTCGGACAGTATCGCGCGCGCGGTGCGAATGCACTGGCCGCATTTCGCGCGGCAGCCGAGCGCGCGGTAGGTCGCGCAGGCGCTGACCGCGTTGCCATGCTGTGCCGCCTCGCGCAGATCGCGCTCGCGAATGTTGTTGCAGATGCAGACGACCATCGACCCTCGCTTCCGAAGATCGTTCTACGCTAATGCGAGTGATTCGCAAGCGTCTTGTTGCGAGCGTGTCGCAATCGCGATCAGCGGCGCATCGGCTGCGGCGACCAGCGGGCAAGGCTGCGCCACAGCCACTCGAACGGGCCGTACCGATAGCGATCGAGCCACGGTTTCGACCAGACGAGCATCAAGGCCCACATGGCAAACACCACCAGATAAAGCTGCGCCCGGCCGAGATGGCCATAATAGCCCAGGCCATAGCCGTTGAAAAAGGTCGAGCAGAGGATCGACGTCATCAGATAGTTGGTAAACGCCATCCGCCCGGCCGCGGCGATGCGATCTAGCAGCGCGTTGCGGGACCGCGCCACCAGTGCAATCAGGCTGGCCCATGCGACGATCATCAGCGGCCGGAACGGTGCCGACAGCGCCAGCACGCCGAGTGTGACCGAAAAGGCGGTGAAACCGGCATCGACCAGATACCAGGCAATCGCCGCATAGGCCGGAATGCCGATGCCGAAGCCGATGAGCATCCAGCGTCGATACCGCGCCGCCGGCCACTCGCCCCTGAGCATGCCGAGCTTCAGCATTGCCATGCCGAGCAGCATATAGGCCAGCGTTTCCAGGCCGACGATGATCGCGGCGCCGACGATGGGGGCGATCCCGCTGGCGCTGCGCTCACGCACCGCGTCGCCGAAGTCGCCGCGATAGGCCTTGAGCTGCGCCGCGATCTTCTTGGGCTCGGGCTTGCCGAACGCATTCTCGAAGTCTCGGTCCTGCTTGACGACCTCGGCCTTGGCGCCGGGCTTGGCGGCTTCGCGGTCGGTATAGCCGACAACCGCAGGCAGCGCAGCCAGCACGAGGCACTGTGCGGCAAGCAGGCCGATCGCGGTGCCGATCAGCGCGCGCGGGCGCAATTCCTTGAAAAAGAACACGATCATCCCGATCAGCGCATAGTGATTCAGGATGTCGCCGGTCCAGATCAGGTAGAGGTGCAAGACGCCGAACACGAACAGCCACGCCATTCTTGCATAATGGATGCGGGCCGCGCTGGCGCCGCTTGCCTCGGCCCGCTCGATCACGAGCAGGGTCGACGCGCCGAACAGGAACGAAAACAGCCCGCGCATCCTGCCGTCGAACAGCACGAAATTGACGACGTAGACGATCAGGTCGGCGCCGCTGTCGCCGCCATAGGCGCGCGGATTGAGATAGGCGGCTTCGGGCATGCCGAAACTGACGATGTTCATGACCAGGATGCCCATCACGGCCACCCCGCGTACTACGTCAAGCGTTGCGATCCGGTCGCCCGGCGGTGTCGCTTCGGTCATGCTGTCCCCCCGATTTCCGTCGGGCGATTATCCTGTCGATGCAGGCGGGGGTCCTCGCGCGTCACGAAGACATGCGCTGCGTCAATGCCGGGGGCCGGGGCGGGCAATTCATCGACGCCGATTCCGGTGGGGTCGATCTCCGCACGGACTGTCTCGGGCATCGCCGGGTCGATCCAGATCCGCAGGCCGGGCTTCAGCCCGAGCTTTTTGGAGAGCGGCGTGCCCGAATAGCCCGCCGTCACAGCCAGCTGCTGATCTGCGCCAGCGGTTTCTTGCGGAGCGCGTGGAGCGGCACCGTCGCGTTGGCGGCGGCATGCCCCGCGACGACGATCATCATCGGCTTTTCATTGTCGGGCCGCGCGCAGACGCGGTTGAGGAAGCGCATCGGATTGGGGGTGTGGGTGAGCGTGGCGATGTTCGCCGCGTTGAGCGCCGCCAGCAGAAAGCCGGTGGCGATGCCGACGCTTTCGTTGACATAATAGTTCTGCCGGTCCTCGCCGGGGTCGATGCCGCCACGCCGCTGGGCAAAGATCACGATCAGCCAGGGCGCGACTTCGAGATAGGATTTGTCGGCGTCGGTGCCGAGCGGCGCCAGCGCGTCGAGCCATTCGGCGCTCGCCTTGCCCGCATAGAAGGCGCGCTCCTCCTCTTCGGCAGCGGCGCGTATCTGCGCCTTGATGTCGGCCGATTCGATCACCGCGAAATGCCATGGCTGATGATTGGCGCCCGATGGCGCGGTGCCGGCCGCCTCGATCGCGGTTTCGATGACAGCGCGCGGCACCGGCGTGTCGGCGAAATAGCGGCAGGTGCGGCGTTGGCGGAGCAGATCGCGAGCGGCTTGCACGCGCGCGACCCGTTCGTCGTCGCTGAGCGGCGCGAGGCCGGGCCAGGGTTGGGCGGGATGGTCGAGCATCCCGCGACGATGCCCGTTGCGCCGCTCCGGGGCAAGCCGCCCCGGTGCGGTGCGTGCCCGATCAGGTCTGCGTCGCCGCCCTCAGCGCAGCCATGCCCGGCGATCGGCGTGCAGTGCCAGCAGTAACAGCCCGGTCGCAATCGCGACGACGATCATGAGCACCAGCATATGCGGCAGGCCGAACGCGGCGAACACGCCCTCGACGATATCGCCGACGAACAGCGCGATATAGCCGAGCAGCGACATGCCGAGCGCGGTCAGCGCCGCGCGGCGTCCGATCGCCAGCAGGAGCGACCCGGCAAGCCCGCCGAATACGCCGATCGCAAAGACGATCGTCATCCAGCCGGGCAGTGCGGCATAGAGCGCCGCCTGTGCCGGCGTCATCCCCTTGGCCACCAGCACCGCCGGTGACGCGAACGCCTGACCCGACCATTGCACGGCTCCAAAGGCATTCCAGGCGATCCCCAGCGCTGCCAGCACGCGCACGCTGCGCGGCATGGCCCGGGTCGATATCGTCGTTTTCATGTGCGTCTCCTTGCCCGGCCGATCCGCATGATCGGCGCGATCGATCAGGAGACGCGGTGCCGATAAGGTTTTCGACAGGCCGACCCGAAAATTTTCACGAGGCGCCCGATCCCATCAGATCGGGGAAGAAGCGCTGATGCGCCGCGCGCAGTGCGTCGAGCGTCACGACATGGTCGGTGCGCGGGCATTCGACGATGATCCGCTTGGCGATCGTCCGCCCGATCCGTTCGACCGTCACGCCGGCATCGATCGAGGCATGGAGGAAGTCGTTCAGATGCTCGTCGCGCACGGTCGCGACATAAAGTCCCTGATCCTCGGCAAAATAGGTTTCGGCAAGGCCATAAGGCAGGGGCGCCGAGAGCATCGCCCCGATATTCCCGGCCAGCGCCATTTCGGCGACGGCGACGAGCAGCCCGCCGTCGGACACGTCATGGACCGCGCTGAGCGCCTGCTTGCCGATCCATGCGCGGACGAGCGCGCCATTGCGGCGTTCGGCGTCGAGGTCGACGCGCGGCGGCGGGCCATCCTCGCGACCGTGCAGCTCGCGCGGCCAGAGCGACTGGCCAAGGTCGTGACGCGGCTCGCCGATCAGGACGATCACGTCGCCGGTGCCCTTGAACGCGATCGTCGCCGATTTGGTCCAGTCGTCGATCAGGCCGACGCCGCCGATGGCGGGCGTGGGCAGGATCGCGCTGCCCGATCCGTCGTCATTCTTGGTTTCGTTGTAAAGCGACACATTGCCACTGACGATCGGGAAGTCGAGCGCGGCGCAGGCGGCGGCCATCCCCTCGATGCAGCCCACAAACTGGCCCATGATCTCGGGCCGTTGCGGATTGCCGAAATTCATGCAGTCGGTCGTCGCCAGCGGCTTCGCACCAACTGCGCAGAGATTACGGTAAGCCTCTGCAATCGCCTGCTTTCCACCTTCCACCGGATCGGCAAAGCAATAGCGCGGCGTGCAATCGGTGGTGATCGCCAGCGCCTTCATCGTGCCGTGGACGCGGACCACCGCCGCGTCGCCGCCGGGCGGCTGGAGCGTGTCGCCGCCGACCTTCTGGTCATATTGCTCCCAGATCCAGCGACGGCTGGCGAGATCGGGCGAGGCCATCAACGCCAGCAGGTCGGCGGCAATGTCGGTCGACGACGGCACGTCGACCAGCGCCTTGGCCGGCGGGGTCGGCACCCAGGGACGGTCATAGAGCGGGGCATCGTCCGCCAGCGGCGCGAGCGGGATGTCGGCGACGGTCTCGCCATGATGGACCAACACCATATGGCCGGTATCGGTCACTTCACCGATCACCGCGAAATCGAGCTCCCATTTGCGGAAGATGCCTTCCGCAAAGGCTTCACGGCCGGGCTTCAGCACCATCAGCATCCGCTCCTGGCTTTCGCTCAGCATCATCTCGTAAGCGGTCATGCCGGTCTCACGCTGCGGCACCTTGTCCATGTCGAGCAGGATGCCGACGCCGCCCTTCGACGCCATTTCGACGCTCGACGACGTGAGACCTGCTGCGCCCATGTCCTGGATGGCGACGATTGCGTCGCTGGCCATCAGTTCGAGGCAGGCCTCGATCAGCAATTTCTCGGTAAAAGGATCGCCGACCTGGACGGTTGGCCGCTTTTCTTCAGAATCGGTATCAAAGTCGGCACTGGCCATCGTCGCGCCGTGGATGCCGTCGCGTCCGGTCTTGGAGCCGACATAGACGATCGGATTGCCGACGCCCGATGCAGCCGAATAGAAGATCTTGTCCTGCTCGGCGACGCCGACGGTCATCGCGTTGACGAGGATGTTGCCGTCATAAGCCGGGTGGAAATTCACCTCGCCGCCGACGGTCGGCACACCGACGCAATTGCCATAGCCGCCGATGCCGTGGACGACGCCCGCGATCAGGTGACGCATCTTCGGATGATCCGGCCTGCCGAAGCGCAGCGCGTTCATGTTGGCGACCGGGCGGGCGCCCATCGTGAACACATCGCGCAGGATGCCGCCGACGCCAGTCGCCGCGCCCTGATAGGGCTCGATATAGGAAGGGTGGTTGTGGCTCTCCATCTTGAAGATCGCTGCCTGGCCGTCACCGATGTCGATCACGCCGGCATTCTCGCCGGGGCCGCAGATCACCTGGGGGCCGGTGGTCGGCAGTTTTTTCAGATGGATACGGCTCGATTTGTAGGAACAATGTTCGGACCACATCACCGAAAAGATGCCGAGTTCGGTCAGGTTCGGCTCGCGGCCTAGCGCCTTCAGGACGCGGGCATATTCGTCTTCGGACAGCCCATGCTGGGCGACGATCTCGGGCGTGATCTGGCTCATGGCCGGGCTTTAGCGGGCAGAAGGAGGAGGGACCAGCCAATTTGAGAACCGAACCGCAGCCCAGGCCCCGGCGATCTGCGCGAGGATGAAGCCCGGCGCATCGACCGGGCGGATTCCAGCAAAACTATCGGTCATCGCCCGGGCGATCGTGATTGCCGGATTGGCGAAGCTCGTCGACGCGGTGAACCAATAGCCGGCGACAATCCACAGCGCGACCAGCGCGGGAACGGCTTGGGGCTGCTGGCGGACGCCGACCACGATGGTGAAGAGCAGGCCGAAGGTCGCGACGAATTCGCCCAGCCATTGGCCCCCGCCAGTGCGGACTTTGCTACCCGCCTCAAACAGCGGCATGTCGAACATCGCGTGGACGATCAGCACGCCCGCGATCCCGCCCATCAGCTGCGCGACAATATAGGGCAGCCAGTCCTGCCGCCTGCCGAGCATCACCGTCACCGCCGAATTGAAATGTGCGCCCGATATCGGCCCGAGCAGGGTGATGAGGACATAAAGCACCGCCCCGGTGGCGATCGTATTGCCCAGCAACGCCACCGCGACATTGCCGCCCGCCATCCGCTCGGCCATCACCCCTGATCCGACGACCGTCGCGAACAGGATGAACGAGCCGATGCCCTCCGCCGCCAGCGCGCGCGCCGTCTGGGGGCTCACAGGATTTCGCGCACCGTCTCGGCCGGACGGCACAGCCGCACGCCTTTTTCGGTCTCGACCAGGGGGCGCTGGATCAGCGCCGAATGGGCCATCATCGCGTCGAGAATGGTCGCGTCGTCGGCGTCTTTCAGGCCAAGCTCGGCGACCAGTTCGGCGGCGGGCGAGTTGGTCGTACGTAGGCCCTGTCGGTGCGTCAGCCCGGCGTCGCGGTGGAGCTGGACCAGCTTGTCACGGCTTGGCGGGGTCTTCAGATATTCGATCACCTCGACATCAATGCCCGGCGTTTCCTGAAGGATCGCCAGCGTCGACCGTGACGTCCCGCAGGCCGGGTTATGCCAGATCGTCGCCCTCATCATGCACACCCGCACGTCGTCCTGGCAGTCAGAGCATCGATCGTCGCCGACGATCCATAGGTGGTCGCCTCGCCCTCGGTCAGGAAGGTCTCCCACACCACGCCCTGCGGATCGGTAATCCAGCTCTTCTCGGACTTTGCGTAGCAGCAGGTCGTCTTGCCTTCCTCGATCACCGGGGCGTCGGCCTTGGCCAGCCGGGCATAGACCTCGGCCAGTTCCGCGCCGCTCTCGACTTGAATGCCGAGATGTTCGACGCCTGCTTGGGCGCCGCGCGCCGAAATCGCGAAATTGACGCGCGGGTCATCGAGCATCCACTTGGCATAATCGGGCTTGGTGACGGTCGGTTCGGCGGCAAACATCGCCGAATAAAAGCCGATCGAGCGGTCCAGATCATCGACCGCGACATGGACGTGCAGACGCTTCATGCGACACTCCTTCGGGGTTCATCGGTTGGGGGTGCGGCCTGGTCGGGCGCACATCCGGCGCCGCCGCAGCAATTTTCGGTCAGATAGCCGACCAGCGCCGTCATGGCGGCGAAGTCGGCCGCATAAATGATCGACCGGCCCGCCCGCGTCGGGCGGATTAGCCCGGCGCGCTCAAGATGGGCCAGGTGAAACGACAGCGACGATGGCGGGACCGACAGCAGCGCGGCGATATCCCCCGCCGCCAACCCGGCAGGCCCCGCCGCCACCAGCGCGCGAAACGCGGCGAGCCGGTGCGGCTGGGCAAGCGCGGCAAGCGCTGCGATGACGGGGAGAGACGCATCCATTTCGATAATTCCAATATTATCGAAATGAAGTGCTGTCAACCAGTCCGGGCAAGCGCCTTGGTCTCGATGAAGCGATAGACATCGGCCGCGCTCTGGTCGGCGCGCTCCTCCATCGGGACATGGCCGGTCTTGGGATAGACGATCAGCTGGCTGCCGGGGATGCGATCGTGCAGCCACTTTGCCGAAGAGGCCGGGATCAGCCGGTCGTCGGCGCCCCACAGGATCAGCGTCGGCGTGGTGAGGCGCGCAAGTTTCGCGTCGGTCGCATAATCGGGCGGCGTCGCGAAACGTTCGAGCGTCGCGGCGCGGTTGCCGGGATAGCGCAGCAATTCCCAATATTGGTCGATCGCAGCATCGGTGGCGAGGCGGCGGTCGTAATAGGCATCGGGCAGCGATTGCGCGATCAGCGCGCGCGGGGTGATCATCGCGGCGAAATCGCGGATCACCGGAGTGCGCGCGACACGGAAAGCCAGCGGCGGCTGGCGCGTGCCCGGATCGGGCTGGCCCGAAGCATCGACCAGAATCAGCCCGCGCAGCCGCTTCGGATGCATCATCGCGTAGTGCCAGGCGACGCCGCCGCCCATCGAGTTGCCGGCGAGCACCATCGTCTCGATGCCGAGCTTTGCGCGCACGCGCTCCACGACATCGGCAAAGGCAGCAGCGCCATATTGATGGGAGGGGCTCGGGCCGGTCAGCCCATGGCCGGGCAGGTCGAAGCGGACGATGCGGTATTTCCTGCCGAGCCGGGCCGCCCAGGGTTCCCAGGTGTGCAGCGACGCGTTCGATCCGTGGATCAGCATCACCACCGGCGCCGTGCGCGGTCCGCTATCGCGCAGATGCACCGTCAGGCCGCCCCCCAGATCGACGAATTGCGAAGGCGCCCCGCCATATTTCGCGCGCATCGCGACGGGATCGGTATCGGGCGTGCGGAAATAAAGGAATGCTGCCGCCGCGAGAACAAAAAGGGCCAGAGCGATCCGGATTAGCCACTTACGCATCGAATCGCTCCGCTTGAGCC
Organism: Sphingomonadaceae bacterium; assembly: GCA_002863155.1. Taxonomy (GTDB): domain Bacteria; phylum Pseudomonadota; class Alphaproteobacteria; order Sphingomonadales; family Sphingomonadaceae; genus Sphingomonas. Next base: position 14,686 of record PKED01000049.1, read on the forward strand.
CGTCCGTCCGATCAATCTTCCGACCGGGCCAGCCATGCCTCGAGCCATTTGATCGTATAGTCGCCGCGCTGGAATTCGGGATCGTCGAGCAGCGCCTGGTGAAGCGGGATCGTCGTCTTCATCCCCTCGATCACATATTCCTGCAGCGCGCGGCGCAGGCGGCGCAGCGCGCCGTCGCGGCTGTGGCCCCAGACGATCAGCTTGGCGATCATCGAGTCGTAATAGGGCGGCACCCGATAGCCGGCGTAGAGCCCGCTATCGGCGCGAACATTCATCCCGCCCGGCGCGTGATAGGCTTTCACCGTACCCGGCGACGGCGCGAAAGTGCGCGGATCCTCGGCATTGATGCGGCATTCGATCGCGTGGCCGCGGAACTCGACATCCTGCTGGCGCAGCGTCAGGCCGTGACCCTCGGCGACGCGGATCTGCTCGCGCACCAGATCGAGCCCGGTGATCGCTTCGGTCACCGGATGCTCCACCTGCAGCCGGGTATTCATTTCGATGAAGTAGAATTCGCCGTTTTCCCAAAGGAATTCGATCGTTCCTGCGCCGCGATAGCCCATATCGGCCATCGCCTTGGCGCAAATGCCGCCGATCCGCTCGCGATCCTCGGCGCCAAGCACGGGCGAGGGCGCCTCCTCGAGCACCTTCTGGTGGCGGCGCTGGAGCGAGCAGTCGCGCTCGCCCAGGTGGATCGCGTTGCCGTTACCGTCACCGAACACCTGGATTTCGATGTGGCGCGGATTGCCGAGATATTTTTCGAGATAGACGGTCGCGTCGCCGAACGCGGCCTTTGCCTCGGTGCCGGCCTGCTGCATCTGCGATTCGAGTTCGGCGGGGCTGTTGACGACCTTCATGCCGCGCCCGCCGCCGCCCGATGCCGCCTTGATGATGACCGGATAGCCGACACGTTCCGCAACCGCTTTCGCCTCGGCGACGTCGCTGATCGCGCCGTCCGAGCCGGGGACGAGCGGCAGCCCCAGGGCGCCTGCCGTCCGCTTCGCCTCGACCTTGTCGCCCATCGTGCGGATATGCTCGGGCTTGGGGCCGACGAAGATGATGTCGTGCGCCTCGACGATTTCGGCAAAGCGGGCATTCTCGCTCAGGAAGCCATAGCCGGGGTGGATCGCATCGGCGCCGGAGATCTCGGCGGCCGATATGATCGCAGGGATGTTGAGATAGCTCTCCGCCGCCGCGGGCGGCCCGATACAGATCGCCTGATCGGCAAGGCGGACGTGCATCGCGTCGCTGTCTGCGGTGGAATGCACCGCGACCGTCTCGATGCCCATTTCATGCGCCGCGCGGTGAATGCGAAGCGCGATCTCGCCGCGATTGGCGATCAGCAGTTTCTTGATGTCGGGCATGTCAGGCGATGACGACGAGCGGCTGATCGAATTCGACCGGCTGACCATTGTCGACCAGGATCGACACGATCTTGCCAGCCGATGGCGCGGTGATCGGGTTCATCACCTTCATCGCTTCGATGATGACGATCGTCGCCCCGGCAGCGACCGTGTCGCCGACGCTGACGAACGGCGCGGCGCCGGGCTCGGGCGTCAGATAGACCGTTCCCACCATCGGCGACTTGACGGCATTGCCGGGGTCGGCAGCGGGTGCAGCAACCGCTTGGGGCGCGGCCGCGGGCGCTGCTGCAACCGGCGCGCCGGGCATCGCCATCGGGGCAGCGGCGGCCACCGTGACGGTGCGCGCGACGCGGACCTTGCGGTCGCCATCCTCGACCTCGATTTCGGTCAGCTGCGTTTCGTCGAGCAGTTCGGCAAGCTGGCGTACGAGCGCGACGTCGATGCGCATCGCGTCCTGATCGCCCTTTGCCCCGGTGCCGGTGTCGTCGGTCATCTCAAATTCCCCGTTTGATCGATCCCTGTGTCAGATGCGTGCCGCCGCTTCAAGCGCGAGGAGATAGGATTGCGCGCCGAACCCGGCGATCGTCCCGCGCGCCGCCTGGCCCACCAAGCTGCGGTGCCTGAAACGCTCGCGCGCGTGCGGATTGGAGAGATGGACCTCGATCACCGGGACAGCGATCGATTTCACCGCATCGTGCAGCGCGACCGAGCTATGGGTGTAGCCGCCGGGGTTGAGCAGCACCGCCCTGGCCCCCGTCGCCTGCGCTTCGTGCAGCCAGTCGATGAGATGCCCTTCATGGTTGGACTGGCGCATGTCGATCGCAAGCCCGAGCGCTTGAGCGCGATCCTCGAGCATGCCGGCTATGTCGTCGAGCGTGTCGGTGCCGTAGATGTCGGGCTCGCGCAGCCCCAGCAGATTGAGATTGGGGCCGTTGAGGACGAAGATCGTGTCGGCCATGGGTTTGCCCTGTTCGTTCGCGCTGTTTCATCGGGTATAGGAGGGGGCATGCCCGTCGCCAAGCGCGACTGCTTGTTTCGGTTGCCGCCGCGCCGCTGCGCTACCTATATGCCCGGTGACCCGCCCCCATGGCGACCACCAGACCAAGGCATATCATGTCCATAGACGGCACCATCGGCATCCATATCAACGGCGAGCATCGGCGCATCCGTGCCGGGATGACGATTGCGGAACTTGCGAACCTGCTGGGCCTCGCGCCCGAAAAGGTGGCGGTCGAACGCAATCTCGAAATCGTGCCGCGCTCGACGCTTGCGCAGGTGGCGGTCGAGGATGGCGATCAGCTCGAGATCGTCCATTTCGTGGGCGGCGGCGATCATGCGCCCGCGCGTAACAACGACAGCTGGAGCGTCGCCGGTCGAACCTTCTCGTCAAGACTGATCGTCGGCACCGGCAAGTACAAGGATTTCGCGCAGAACGCCGCTGCGGTCGCGGCATCGGGTGCCGAAATCGTCACCGTGGCCGTGCGCCGCGTCAACATCAGCGACCCCAAGGCGCCGATGCTGACCGACTTCATCGACCCGAAGAAGATCACCTATCTGCCCAATACCGCCGGGTGCTTCACCGGCGACGAGGCGATCCGCACGCTGCGGCTGGCGCGCGAGGCGGGCGGCTGGGATCTGGTGAAGCTGGAGGTGCTGGGCGAGGCGAAGACGCTCTATCCCGACATGGTCGAAACGCTGCGCGCGACCGAAATCCTGGCCAGGGAGGGCTTCCTGCCGATGGTCTATTGCGTCGACGATCCGATCGCGGCGAAGCGGCTGGAGGATGCCGGCGCGGTCGCGATCATGCCATTAGGCGCGCCGATCGGATCGGGGCTCGGCATCCAGAACCGGGTGACGATCCGGCTGATCGTCGAAGGGGCGGGCGTGCCGGTGCTGGTCGATGCCGGGGTGGGCACCGCGTCGGACGCCGCGGTGGCGATGGAACTCGGCTGCGACGGCGTGCTGATGAATACCGCAATCGCGGAGGCGCGCGATCCGATCCTGATGGCGTCGGCGATGAAGGCGGCCGTCGAGGCGGGGCGGATGGCCTATCTGGCCGGACGGATGGGCCAGCGCCGCTATGCCGATCCGTCGAGTCCATTGGCGGGGCTGATCTGATCTGTTAAGGCGGGCGCCATGAATTTGCTTGTCCGCCGCATCATCGCTTTTGCGATCGCGCTCGCGCTGACCGTCGTGACGGGGCCGATGCCCGCCATGGCGGCACACGGCGCGGCGGCCGGTCCGTCGTGCATGAGCATGCCGATGGCGTCCGATACTGCATCGCGCGATCACCGCCAACCGCCCGGCCATCACCGAATGACCGGCATCAGCTGTGGCGATTGCTGCGTCGCGCTGCCGCCGCTGGTGGCGGCACCGCGACTGGCGCGCGCGATCACGCCGCTGCACCGCCCCGAAATCCTCGTCCCGCTCACGCCGCGCGCGGTGAGACCACCGTTGCCGCCGCCGCGCGCATAATCCGATCGGTTTGAGAATTTGGACGCGGGCAAGTCCCGCACCATCACAGATATCGGAGTTATGACATGATTCGTTTGGCAAAATATGTGACGCTCGGCCTCGCGCTCACCGCGACCGCCGCCTATGCGGCCGCACCGGCAGCGGTGAGCGCCGCTTGCAGCGCGGTCTGCATGAGCGCGTGCATGGCACTCGGCATCGATTGCGGCATGCCCAATTGCTGATGATGCCTTTGCGCGTCTAAAGGATGCCGGGGTGGCGACGCCCCGGCATTTTTTTTTTCGCGGGACGGCGCGACGAACCCCGGTTTGGCATGGAGCGATCGAGATGCGGATGTTGTTCGGCTTGTTGCTGGGGCTGTCGCTGACGGCTTGCGATCCGGCGCCCGGCGGCGAGGCGGCGGCCGGGCCCGCGCTTCCCCGCGAGCCGAACATGCTCAAAACCTATGACAAGACCAATATCGCGGGGTGGGTCTACAAGGCGGCCAAGCCCAAGGCAGTCGTGCTGCTGTTCCATCAGGCGGGGTCGAGCAAGGACGAATACGCCACGATCGCGCCACGCCTCGCGGCGATGGGCTACACCGCCTATGCGATCGACCAGCGATCGGGCGGCGACCTGTTCGGCGACAACTCGACCGTTCATCGCCAGGGTCGATCGACCGGATTCCTGGAGGCCAAGCAGGATCTGGAGGCGGCGCTGGCCTGGGGCCGGCAGCAGGGCGTGCCGGTCATCCTGTGGGGCAGCAGCTATTCGGCCGCGCTCGTCTTTCTTGTCGCTGCCGAGCATCCGGCCGATGTCAGCGCGGTAATGGCCTTTTCGCCCGGCGAATATCTCGGCGATCCCGATCTCGTGAAGCGCGCCGCGGCCAAGATTCGGGTGCCGGTTTACATCACCTCTGCCAGCGATCCGCAGGAGGTCGCAACCGCCAAGGCGATTTTCGACGCGGTCGGCAGCAGCCGCAAGCAGCAGGTCGTCCCCACGGCCGGCACGCATGGCTCGTCGACGCTCATCAAGGAAAAGGATGCAGCGGGCTATGACGCCAATTGGCGGGCGGCGGAGGCGTTTTTGCGACAAGTGACCGAAGCCCGCTGAGGCGCCGTCATGGAACTTCGCCGCAGGTCGGCCGTTTCTTTCAAGTCATTGATTTGAGGAGACGGACGATGGGTGAACTCGGCGAAAAGATCAAAGGCAACGTCAACGAAGCGATCGGCAAGGCCAAGCAGATGAGTTCGGATCCCGAGACGAAGGCCGATGGTGTCGCGCAGGAAACCAAGGGCAAGGCGCAGCAGACGCTGGGCAAGGTCAAAGGCGCGCTCGGCGACGATATCTAGAGCGGGATGACATTAGCTTGACGCGTTCGTTTCGAGCGCAGTCGAGAAACAGGCCACGAGCGTTGCGCAGGGTGTCTCGACTTCGCTCGACACGAACGGTTGGGGATTTGATTCAACCAAAAGTCATCCGACTCTAAGCTGTCAGGCCTACCCGGCTGATCGAAGGGCCGTTCCGACACGATCGGGGCGGCCCTTCATTTATGGGCGCGGCGGATGGCGTCGATCGTCGTGCCGTTGGTGATGATCTCGATGTCGGTCTTGAGGTGGAGCAGCTTCACGCCCGGCTGCGCGAGCGCCCGGTCGAGCGCCGGGCCGAACTGTGCGGTCGTCTCGACGGTTTCGGACCACGCGCCATAGGCGTTGGCGAGCGCTGCGAAATCGGGGTTGTGGAGCGTCGTGCCGCTCAGCCGCTCCGGATATTCGCGCTCCTGGTGCATGCGGATCGTGCCATAGCCGCCATTGTCGACGACGATAACGAGCATGTTGGCGCCGTGCTGAATCGCGGTTGCCAGTTCCTGCCCGTTCATCAGGAAATCGCCGTCCCCCGCCACCGCGACGACGGTTTTGTCGGGGCAGCGAAGCGCGCCCGCGACGGCGGCGGGGACGCCATAGCCCATGGCGCCTGCGGTGGGGGCGAGCTGGGTGCCGGGATTGCCGTAATGCCAATAGCGGTGCCACCAGCCGGAGAAATTGCCCGCGCCGTTGCAGATAATGGTGTCGGGGGCGGTCAGCCGCTCGCGCATGGCCGCAACGCATAGGCCGAGGTCGAGGGTGACGCCGTCGCGGGGCTTCGGGGTGGACCATTCGAGCCATTCGGCGTGCGCGCGGCTGCCCAGCATCCTCGCGGCGATGTCGCTGGTCGGCAGGGTCATCATCTTGGCGAATGCGCCCGGATCGGCACAGATTGCGATATCGGCGCGATAGACCCGGTTGAGCTCGTTGGGATCGGGATGAACGTGGATCAGTTTCTGATCGGGATGGTCGGTCGTGATGAGCGAATACCCGTCGGTCGTGGCCTCGCCCAATCGAGCGCCAAGCACCAGTACGACATCGGCGGCACGCACCCGGGCAACGAGTGCCGGATTGGGCCCATAGCCGAGATTGCCGGCATAGACCGGGCAGCGATTGTCGACCGCATCCTGTCGACGGAACGCAGCGGCGAGAGGCAATCCGAACTGGACGGCGAACGTTTGGACGTCCTCGGCAGTCTCCGCGTCCCAATGCGCGCCGCCAATGATTGCGATCGGTGCGGTGGCTTCCTCGATCAGGCGGCGCGCATCAAGCGTCGGGACGATATCGTTGTCAACGTGCGCGCGCTCGACCCTTGGCCGATCCACCGCCTCGACCTCATCCCGCAGCATATCCTCGGGCAGCGCGATCACCACTGGCCCTGGTCGCCCACTGATCGCGACGTTATACGCCCGCGCGACATATTCGGGGATGCGGCGCGCATCGTCGATCCTGAGCGCCAGCTTCGCCAGCGGGGTGAACATCGCCACCAGATCGACTTCCTGAAACCCCTCGCGGTCGCGCATGCCGCGGTCGACGTCGCCGATGAACAGGATCATCGGCTGCGAGTCCTGCATCGCGACATGGACCCCGATCGAGGCGTTGGTCGCGCCCGGTCCGCGCGTCACGAAGGCGATGCCGGGACGATGCGTCAGCGCGCCATCGGCGCACGCCATGAAAGTGACGCCGCCTTCCTGCCGGCAGGTCACCACGTCGATCGCGGGCCGATCGGGCAGGGCATCGAGCACGGCGAGGAAACTTTCGCCCGGTACGGTGAAAATCCGCTCACAGCCCTGCACCGCAAGGCAATCGACCAGCAGCGCCGCTGCGCTGCGTGTGGAATCAGGCACGCATTATTCTCCCGTCGTCTGATTGCGGCCTCTACAGCCGCGCGCAGAGCGGCGCAAACCCGCGCGGTGTGTTAAGCCCTGTCTGCCGAACCGTCCCAGCCTGCGACAGTTCGGGCAATCGCGATTCCGAAAGGTTAAGAAAGTGTTAAAACCTT
>PKED01000014.1 GCA_002863155.1 Sphingomonadaceae bacterium
GGTAAGGGCGCCTGCGATCGAAGAGATCACCGCAGTGAGCGTGACCTCGCCGGCCGGCGACATTCTGAGAGGAAGGCCGCGTTGAATCAGGTCTGCGAAGGTCCAGGCCGGCGAGAGTGCATAGGTGCGCATGTTGGTGTTGATGACGAGGTTGGTCATCAGGTCGGCGCGGGTGGGCTTTACTAGGATGTGGATCTGGCGCGTTGCCCCCGATCCGCTCTCGGTGTCGCCGATGATCCAGCGCACTGTGTCGCCGGCGGCCACCGGGCCTGCGCCGACAAGCTGCTCCCCGGGTTGGAGCGCGATGTCGGTGATCTGCCCGACGGCGGTATAGACTTGATAAAGCGCCCCTTGGGTCCACGGGTAGACCTGCATCGAGTTAATGAAGCCGTCGCGCACCGGCTGGACTCGTGCCGCCTCGTTTGCCTGGTTGACGCGAGCGGTCGGATTAGAAGGCTCCGGGGCACGCCGCGTCTCCTCCACACGCTGCAATTGGCCAGGCAGCGGCAGCGGCCGGGGCAGCTCGACCACGGTGACCGGCGCGGGTGGATCGACGGTCTGCACCGCCGGAGCCGCATTGTCGTAGGAAATCTCCGGCGGCGGATTGGTGGTCGCGCAGCCCGCGAGCGCGGTCGCCGCTAGCAGAACGACCGGGAATGCGGCTCTACGGAGAGCCGGGAGTACGTGTGTGTGTGAAGCCGGGTTTCCGGCTTTACGGAAATACGGCTTCATTGCCCAAGCTCCCGTGACCAGTTGATGGCGTTGACGTAGATGCCGAGCGGGTTCGCCCTGAGCCGGTCGGCGTTTCGGGGGATCTGCACGACGATCGTCAGGATCGCGGTCCAGCGCGTGGTCTCGGCGAGCTGGCCATTTTCGTATCGGCGCTCGACCCAGGCGACGCGGAAACTGTCCGGGGACGCGCGGATGACGCTGGAGACGTCGACAGCGACCTGCTGCCGGCCGACCCGTGTAAAGGGGTCGTTGGAGCGGGCGTAGTCATTGAGCGCCATGGCGCCGCGGTCAGTCGTGAAGTCGTAGGCGCGCAGCCAGTTCTGCCGGACGATGATCGCATCGGCCGGAATGCTCCGGACCTGCTCGATGAAGCGCGCTAGGTGGAAGGCAATCTGCGGATCGGTCGGACGATAGTCGGCCTCGGCGGGCGCGACGGCCTGCGCCTGACCGATGCGATCGACTTGGACCACCCAGGGTACGATCGTCCCGCGTGCTGACTGCACGACGAGCGCGGTGGCGAACCCGGCCGACAGGATCAGCGAGCCGAACGCCATGAGCCGCCAGTTCTTGGCCTGCACGCGCGAGGCGCCGATGCGCTCATCCCAGACCTGGGTGGCGCGTTGATAGGGCGTCGCCGGCTCGGGGGCCTTGCCATAATGGGTAGAGGGTCGTTTGAACATCAGCGATCGCCTTCGGAAAGATTGATGGAAGAGCCGCCGCCGTGGGCGTCGCCGGAGCGGACGGCATGGGCCGTGGCCTGGACGGCATGGGTCATGTGCTGGGATCGGCGCATCCGCTGCGCCCAGGCCGGCGGACCGCCGGCGTTCGCGGAACCGGCGGCAGCGGCGCCATCACCGGCCGCGTCACCGCCGATCGAGCCCATGGTGGAAGTGCCGCCTGTCGCCTCAAAGGCGGCCTTGCCGCCAGCGTTGAAGCTTGAGCGCATGCTTTCGGCGGCACGCGACGCAGTGCGGCGCAGGGGTGAGACGGCGGCGCTGCCGCCGGCACGGGCGACCCCGCTGAGACCGGAAGCGACGCCGGCCGCGCCGGACTGCCCGGCTGCGCCAAGGCTGTAAGCGGTGGACGCGCCGCCAGCGATCGCAGCACCGCCACGAGCGGCGGCGGCCGCACCACTGGCCAGCGCAGCGCCACCCGACGCGGCGGCGCCGACGGCGCCAGCGCCGAGCGCGACCATGCCGCCTGCGGCCAGGCCAGTGCCGACTGCTGCTCCGGCGCTGAGCTGGGGACCACCGGAGACGATGCCGCTTGCAATACCGGGACCGAAGATGCCGAGGCCGAGCAGCGACAGCGCGGCGAGCACGATCGCCATCGCTTCGTCGATTGTCGGGTTCTGGCCGCCGAAACCGGATGTGAATTCTGAGAAGAGCGTCGAGCCGATGCCGATGATGACGGCCAGCACCAGCACCTTGATGCCGGAGGAGATGACGTTGCCGAGCACGCGTTCGGCCATGAAGGCCGACTTGCCGAACAGGCCGAACGGGATCGGCAACACGTCGGGGGCCGAGATCGACAAGTTCGCCAAGTTCAATCTCACGCAGCAAGAGGCGAGCAAGGTCGATGCGCCGTTGATCGGCGAATGCCATGCCAGCTTCGAATGCCGCCTTCACGACGACGCGCTGGTCGACAAGTACAATTTCTTTATCTTCGAGGTGGTGAAGGCGCATGTCGCCACGTCGCCTAAGCATCCCGAGACGCTGCATTACACCGGCGATGGCGTGTTCGTGGTGTCCGGCAAGGTCATCAGCCGCAGATCGCTGTTTCGACCCGAGATGCTGTGAGAGGCGGCGCTTACGCGCCACCTCCCTTCGGGCGGAAGTCGAACAGCGGGATGCCGAGCTTCCTCGCCTTGTCGGCGAGATTGTCCTGAATGCCGGTGCCGGGGAAGACGATGACCCCGATCGGCAGGACGTCCAGCATCTGATCGTTGCGCTTGAACGGTGCGGCCTTGGCGTGTTTCGTCCAGTCGGGGGCGAAGCCGACCTGCGGCACCTTGCGGGCGTCGGCCCATTTGGCCGCGATCTTCTCGGCGCCCTTCGGCGACTTGCCGTGCAGCAGCACCATGTCGGGGTGCTTGGCGTGGACCTGATCGAGCTTGGCCCAGATCAGGTGGTGATCGTTGAAGTCGAGCCCGCCGGTAAAGGCGATCTTTGGACCGGCAGGTAGTAGCAACTGATTGTCGGCCCGCTTCTTGGCAGCGAGGAAGTCCCGGCTGTCGATCATCGCCGAGGTCAGGTTGCGATGGTTGACCATCGATCCGCTGCGCGGTCGCCAGTTCGATCCGGTGTGGCGCTCGTAGTGCTCGGCCGCCTGGTCGCGCATCAGCTCGAAGGCGTTGCGGCGTTCGATCATGGTCTGGCCCTCGGCCGTCAGGCGTTCCAGCTCGACGGCCTTCACTTCGCTGCCGTCCTGTTCGCGTTGGCCGCGGCGCTGCGCCTGCTCGTTGTCGTCCAGCTCGCGCTCGATCCGTTCGTTGGCCCGGTGGAAGACGTTGACCGTCGACCAGAGGAGATCGTCGAGGTCGGGCTCGAGGCGGGTGTCCTCCAAAGTGACGATCAGGGCGTCGAAGATGTCGGCGATGGCGCCGGCGACATGGTCGCCCTCCGGAAGTGGTCGGGGATCGGGTTCGTCCGTGAAGGGACGGTAGCCGTAAAGCTGGAGTTCGCTGAGGACATGGTCGGTGGGGGAAGAGGCGTGGTGCGGTTCGTAGTCGTCGTGCTCGCTCATCGGGATGCTCCGTCGGTTCGACCGCGACCCTCGCGGCCTTCATGGCGACGAAAGCCTGCGGGCGGGCCGGACCTGCATCCGCAGCGAAGCGGAGGGCCGGAGCATAGCGGAGGAGGACGAAGGCGGGCTATTTTGCCTCGCGATGGAAAGCGGCCTCTGGCCGCGCCGGAAAATAGTCCGCCGCAGGCATTGCGGGTCCGGGCCGTTTGCTGGCCGATCGCCCTCTCGAAGGCCGGGGCGCGGTTCTCTCCGACCTGGGGATCATCCGAGCGACGCCGACGACGGCGCTCCCGCCGACTGCATTCTCCTGTCGGCCTATGCCGCCAGCGCCATGAAGCGTGCGACGTCCTGTGGCGCGATCTGCACTCGTGCCGCTGCACGGAGGCTGTCCAGACCAGACAAGCGGAGATCCTCGTTGAAGTCGCCCAGTCTCGGAGACACTACGACCGCCTCGATCCCGGCCGCGTTCGCCCGTTCGATCAACGTCGCCATCGCACCGTCGCCGGCCGGATCGTTGTCGCGGGCGATGTAGAGCCGGCGCAAGGTGTCGGGGAACAGGATGGCCGAGAGATGCGCCGCCGAGAGCGCCGCCGCCATCGGCATGGTGGGCAGCGCCATTCTGAGCGACAGCATCGTCTCGATGCCTTCGCCGGCCGCCATCACTTCTCCCGCCACACCGAAGCGAACGGCGTGTCCCAGGAGGTCGCCCATCGCCCGTCTCGGCGTGTCGATCGGGGCTTTGTCCGAGCCGTCAGGGGCGAGCCAGGTGCGATGTGCGCCGGTCTGACGCTCGTCGAGATCGGTGACCGATGCGATCATCGCCGGCCAGGTCTCGGTCGGGGAATATTCGTCAGGCCGGTAATAGCAGCGGGGATGGAAGCGCAGGCTTCCGGTTCCGTGCAAATCCGTAATGCCGCGTGTACGCAGATACGTCTTTACGAGCGTGCCCGAGATCGGCTGCGCCATGGCAAAGAGCCGCCGTGCCGCTTCCGGTGATCCGGTCGGGGCTGGTGATTTGCGCTCGCCACCATGCGGACGGTCCGGTTCGGGATGTGGCATCGACAGGAAGGTGCGCGCCTCATCGGCAACGTCCTTGAAGTCGACCAGACCGCAGCTTTCGCGGATGACGTCGAGCAGGTCGCCATGCTCGCCGGTGGCGGCGTCCGTCCATTTGCCGGCCGCGCCTTTGCCGGTTTCGCCACCCTTCAGGCGCACGAACATCGACCGGCCGGGCGTGTTGCGCACATCGCCGACCAGCCAATAATGTCCCTCCCGGTGACCGGCGGAGAGATAATGACGGCAGACCGCATAGGCCTGCCGGCCGAGACGGATCGCCAGATCGGAAGCGTCCAGCCGTGCCATCACGCCGCCTCCCGCTCGCCGATGCGTTCGACAGGGTAGCGCTCCAGCACCTTGGCGATGATCGCAGCGCCGGTCGTATCGGTCGGCACGAACATCCGCAGCTTCCACGAGATGATCTCGTGAAACAAGCCATAGGCCCGCAGGCGGTCGCGCATGGCGTCGGTGAAACCGGACAGCTCGATGCGGTTGGCGCCCATGACCCTGACGCGGCGAAGCTGAAGACCCTCGGTCAGATCGAGGATGGTCTTTCCGTCCATCAGCGCCATGAAGGCATCGTCGGGCGTCAGGGTTGACGTGCCGGTCGCGAGCGCGCCGGCAACCCAGGCGGGCGAGACGCGGCGGCCGACGATGCGCTCGCCGTCATCTGTCTGGAGCCGATAGACCCGCGTCGATTCTTTGGGCAGCCGCTTCCAGATCGGCAGCAAGAGCCCGCTGACGACATGGATGGTGCTGTCGGCATATTCAGGCACCTCGGCGGCCTCGGCATCCCAGGCTGCTTTGAAGGCGATCCGCTCGGCCTGCACCCAATGGGTCTCGTCCATCATCTTGATGGGGATGTTGTGCGCCTCCATCGGCCGGATCAGCCGCGCGCGCCGTTCGATCTCGCCATCGTCCAGCATGATGCTGGTGGTCGGTATCTGCACGGCGGCGCGGCCCGAGCGCTCGTTGATCAGCAGCCTGGTGCCCGGGTCGTTGAGATGATCGAGCGCCTCGGCCAGCGTCACGGGGCGGTTGCGCTGGCGCCGGGTGATGGTCAGCAGCCGAGCCTCGGCGCCGGTGCCGGGATGAACGTGGATCGTTCGGCGGTCGGTGACGATGAAACTCTCGGCCTGCAGCGTCTCCAACCCGACGTCGTAGCTGCCCGACGCGATGGCGCCTTCGATCTTGGCGTTCAGAAGCCGCTCGAACGCCGTGAACAGGACGCCCTGGAGTTCGATGGTCAGCGCCAGCAGCCGGTTAAGAAAGGTGGTGATCGGCGGCAGTTCATCCTTGATGCCGGTGGAATCCATCAGCGACAGGCCGGTGGCGTCCTCGAACATCTGGAGCGAGCACCCATCGACCTTGCCCCGCACCAGCAGGAGATAGAGCTGGCGCAGTGCATCGCGGGCATAGTGCGATTCCAGATTGTCCTCGGGCCGGAACAGACCCTGACCGCCGGTCTGGCGCTGGCCGCGCGTGATCGCGCCCAGCGTGTCGAGGCGGCGGGCGATGGTCGATAGGAACCGCTTCTCGGCCTTCACGTCCGTCGAGATCGGCCGGAACAGCGGTGGCTGCGCCTGGTTGGTCCGGTTGGTGCGGCCCAGGCCCTGAATGGCGGCGTCGGCCTTCCAGCCCGGCTCCAGCAGATAGTGGACGCGTAGCCGCTGGTTCCGCGCCGACAGGTCGGCGTGGTAGCTGCGCCCGGTGCCGCCGGCGTCGGAGAAGATCAGGATGCGCTTCTGATCGTCCATGAAGGTCTGCGTTTCGGCCAGATTGGCCGAGGCGGCGCGGTTCTCCACGGCGAGGCGGTCGATGCCGCCGGGGCTAGTCCTGCGGACGATGCGGCGCGAACGTCCCGTCACCTCCGCCACGACATCGGTGCCGAAGCGCTGGACGATCTGGTCGAGCGCGCCGGGGACCGGAGGTAGGGAAGCTAGCCTCTCGATCAGGCGGTCGCGACGGGCGACGGCGTCACGGCTCTCGACCGGCTGGCCATCGCGAAACACTGGTCGCGACGACAGATTGCCGTCGCTGTCGGTGAACGGCTCATAGAGCTGCACCGGGAAGGAATGGGCGAGATAATCCAGAACGTACTCGCGCGGGGTGATGTCCACCCGGACGTCGTTCCATTCCTCCGTCGGAATTTCCGCGAGACGGCGCTCCATCAGCGCCTCGCCGGTGGAAACGATCTGGATCACGGCGGAGTGGCCGTCGACCAGGTCCTGCTCGACCGAGCGGATCAGTGTCGGCGTCTTCATCGAGGTCAGCAGATGGCCGAAGAACCGCTGCTTGGCGGATTCGAAGGCCGAGCGGGCGGCGGACTTGGCCTGCCGATTCAGTGTGCCGCTGTCGCCGGTGATGTTGGCGGCCTGCATGGCGGCGTCGAGATTATTATGAATGACGGCGAAGGCGCCGGCATAGGAGTCGTAGATGCCAGTCTGCTCGGGGGTGAGCTGGTGTTCGACCAGTTCGTATTCGACGCCGTCATAGGAGAGCGACCGCGCGGTGTAGAGACCGAGCGAGCGCAGGTCGCGGGCCAGGACTTCCATCGCCGCGACGCCGCCGTCCTCGATCGCCTCGACGAATTCGGCGCGGGTCGAGAACGGGAAGTCCTCGCCACCCCACAGGCCGAGCCGCTGGGCATAGGCGAGATTGTGGACTGTGGTCGCGCCGGTCGCCGAGACATAGACCACGCGTGCGTTCGGCAGGGCGTGCTGGAGCCGGAGGCCCGCACGGCCCTGCTGCGAGGCGGCGACGTCGCCGCGTTCGCCTTTTCCACCAGCGGCGTTCTGCATGGCGTGGCTTTCGTCGAAGATGATCACTCCATCGAAGTCGGAGCCCAACCATTCGACGATCTGCTTGACGCGGGAAAGCTTCTCGCCGCGATCGTCGGACCGTAGCGTGGCATAGGTGGTGAATAGGACGGCTTCCGATAGCGTGATGTCCTTGCCCTGCGGGAAACGCGATAGCGGCGTGACCAGCAGCCGTTCCATGCCGAGCGCCGACCAGTCACGTTGCGCGTCCTCCAGCAGCTTGTCGGATTTGGAGATCCACACCGCTTTGCGGCGCCCCTGCATCCAGTTGTCGAGGATGATGCCGGCAGACTGGCGGCCTTTGGCGCCGACCTCGGAGTTCCAGCAGTAGAAACCCCGGAAGTAGAAATCCGGCGAGCCGTCTGGCAGGCGCCCGGCCTCGATCGGATTCAAGTCGTCGACCAGGAACAGGAAGACGTCGCGGTCGGAGGCATAGAGGGTCGTCGTATCCTTGGTGATGTCCACGCGCGGATTGTAGATGCCGGTCGACCAGCCGGTGCATCTCCTCCGGCGGTTTGAGGTAGCGATCGGCGTGCCGCTCACGCCGTTCGCCCAGCGCATCGATGGTGACGTTGTGACGGATACAGGTGACGACGTCCTGAAGGATGCGGCGGTCGGGCGCGTGGAACAGCACGTCGTTGGTGACGATGGTCGGCACCCGCATCCGGGTCGCGAGGTTGGACAGTTCGTGCAGACGGAGCTGGTCGTTCGGCCGGCGGCGCAGCGACAGTGCCATATAGGCCCGGTCGCCAAAGGCCTCGCGCAACCGCCGCAGGCGCAGGCCGCATCCGTCGTCGGCGTGGTCCGGCAAGAGAACGGCAAGTAGGCCCTCGCGATAGGCGACGAGATCAGCCCATTCGAGATGACATTTCGCCTTGCCGCCGCGCTTCTTGCCGAGCGACAGCAGACGGCAGAGCCGCGAATAGGCTGGTCGGTCGGTCGGATAGACCAGCACCGACATGCCGTCGGCGAGGTCGAGACGGCAGCCGACGACGAGGCGTACGCCCGTCGTCTTTGCCGCCTCATGGGCGCGGACGATGCCGGCCAGCGAGTTGCGGTCGACGATGGCCAGCGCCTCGATGCCGAGCAGGGCTGCGGTGGCGAACAGCTCGTCGCAGCCGCTCGCGCCCCGCAGGAAGCTGAAATGGGAGGTGACCTGGAGTTCGGCATAGCGGGGGCCGTTCATCCGAACACCCCATGCAGGAACCAGCGGTGCGATCCAGTGGCCGCATCCTCACCATCGCCGGCGCGGTAGATCCAGTAGCGTTCGCCGGCGTCATCCTCGATCCGGAAATAGTCCCGCACGGCGACCAGTTCGGCGTCGCGCTTCCACCATTCTCCGAACAAGCGCTCGGGGCCGTCGGCGCGCTTCACGCGTCGCCGGACACCGCGCCAGGTGAAGGACACCGGAGGATGATCGGGCAGCAGCGCGACGATCTCGATCAATTCGGGACGATCGAGCAGACGCGGCGGTCGCGGCCAGTCGCCGGACCATGTCGCCCCGGTCTCGGGCGACATGGCGGGCACGCGACAGACGGAGCGCTCGGGGACGTCGCTGGCGACCGGCGCGGCGCGATAGATGCGACTGCCGCCAACCCGGTTGGCGAGCGTATCGACGAGATCGGAGACGTCCGGCACGGTGTCGTCGATAAGGGAGGTGATGGTCTGCTTGCCGTCGATCGGTTCGGCGATTGTCGCTGTGAGCGTCAGGATTTCGATACCGAAGCCGGGTTCGATGGTCTCGATCTTGTCGCACAGAAGCCGGGTCAGGCGCTTGACGTCGCGCACCGGCAAGGCCGTGCCGACGCGGACCGCCTGCATGATGTTGTCGACGCGATGGCAGAGCAGGTCGAGGCGCCGCGCGCCGAGGCCGCGTTCTTCGAGCGCCGCGCAGAGCTGGACCACCAGCTTGCCGATATAGCGGGCGATGGTCTCGGCCGCGCCGATCGGTTCAGGAAAGCTGCGGCGGACCTCGATCAGGTCGTCCGGCCGGATCGGGTCGATGAGTTCGGGCGCGAGGCCGAGCGCCTGGTCGATCCGGCGGCCTAGCTCGGGTCCGAAGCGAAGCGTGAGCGGGGCGCGCGGCTGCGCGACTAGATCGCCAATGCGGTCGAAGCCCAGCGTCCGCAGATTGTGGACCAGGGCCGGCGGCAGCCGGAGCGCCGCGATCGGCAGCGGCGCGATCGCGGCTTCGACGGCTCTCGGCGGGGAGATCAGGGGCGACCGGCCGGCGTATCGCGCGAGGGCGTGCGCCGCGCCCCAGGTGTCGGCGACGGCGGCGCGGGCGACGATCCCCGAGCCCGCTAGGCGGTCGACCATGCCCGACAGCATGGCGTGTTCGCCGCCGTGCAGATGATCGGCGCCGGTCGTGTCGATGACGATGCCGTCAGGCAGGCAGGCGGCGACGATCGGGGCGTAGCGTTGCAGGACCCAGAGCGCGAGGCGGTCGAGCGCCTCGGCGTCGGCCGTGGGAGCGGCGTCCTGAACGAGGAGGCCCGGGACGAGGACCTGGGCCCTGGTCGCCGGCATCCCCACGCGCAGGCCGGCGGACTGGGCCGCGGCATCGGCCGCGACCACCACCCGCCTTCTCCCGTCATGGCCGATCAGGACGAGCGGCGCCTCAGCCGGAGGCGCCGCGTCGCCGGCCGTCCTGCGCACGCGATCTGTCGACCATGTGGGCAGGAAGAGCGAGACGACCCGTGTCATCGCACGCCTCCAATTCGAAATCAGCACTCTCGCCCGCGCGAGCGCGGATCAGCTCGACAAGCCAGCGGTGTCGGCCGACTCCCGGAACGGGCAAAGTGGGTGAAGGCAGGGCCGAGACCCGCCAGCGGGTCATGGCGGCGGTTGGCTGGCCGAAGTCCGTGGCCTCCGTTTGTCGCCGCCAGCGGCGTAGCGCCAGGCCGATTGCACCGGTGCCCTCGGCGGCGAGTTGAAGGCGACGCGAGGCGGTCATCGACAGGCGGCCGATTTCTGCGACGACGGCGCCGAGTCCGCCATGACGCAGGCCTTCCTCGACACAGGCCAGGACGGTCTTGTCGTCCCCGGCCTCAACATAGATCACGCGATCTGGCGGGAGGCCGGCTTGGGCCAACGCCGGTGCGAAGAGGTCGGGACGGGTGACGCACCACAGCACCTTGCCCTTGGTGCGCGCAGCAATTCCGGCGGCAAAGAGCGCGGCGGCGGCACCGTCGATCGCGCCGTTACCGCCGCCCGCGATCTCGTGCAGCGCGCCGAGCGCCAGGCCTTCGCCGGGGAGTCGTGAATCCACCTCGGCAATTCCAAAGGGAAGCACCGATTTGACGCGCCGGCTTTTGCCTTCGATCTTCTCGATCTGCGCGCGCAAGGATTCTATGGCGGGCTCGGGCCGCAAGTTCGTTCCTGACCTCCAAGGGCGGGTTGACAAGCATGTTCGCTATTTGTTCTACTTTTCGATTGGAAGAGTCAAGGTGGTCGCGGATTCGATCACGTTTCCGATCACGGGTGAGGGAGCTATCCCAGACCGACCTTATATCGGGCAAACAGTTCGCCGAGACGGTCGCGGTTTGATAGTATGGGCGTGGAAGCGATCACAGCCAGACGGTCGTGCGCCCGCTCGAACAGCGCGACGCAGAGTTCCCCGTTGTCGTGGTTGGAGCGGTAAACGACGCCATCGGCGCCAGCCGAATGATCATGGATGGCGCGCGACCACTCCTGCGCAACCGAGTGCGGACCGCTGGTTACAATGCCTGTAGCACCGATGCGAGCCAGGCCAGGGCCGTGAACCGAGACGACCCGCAAAGGCGATGTGACCTCGATCTCGCAGAATGATCGGGCCTCAAGAAAGCTCAGTGCAACGAAACGGGCGCCGATAGAGCGAAGGCACGTTTCGGCGAACGCGCCTTCAATCGTTTGTGAGAGGTAGGAGACGCCATACTGGCGTGTCGGATCATCAAAGCGGTTGCCGCCAGAGGACCCGAAAAAGATCGGGCTAAGTTCCGTGCGATGGATGCGGACCAGCCGAGCGCCTTTATCGATGATCTCTATGGGCAGATCGCGGGCGGCGAAATCGGCGGGCGGCAGCGGTCTCGGATCAGGCGGCGCCATGTTCGCCGTAAGCCGCTGCCGCCCTGACAACCTCATCTGTCTGACCTTTGCGGAGCAGATCGATCGGTCGCTGGCCTTCGAGCCTGGCGTCGCCAGTCAGCATGAAGTTGACTCGCATCCAGGCATCTTCGACGGTGAAGGCGTCCAGCACGTCGCGGATGCCCCGCAATAGCCCATTCTTGCCGATCTGAAACGCGGGGTAGACATAGCCGTCGCCTACATCGAGCCAGAACACTTGGCTGCGCTCGCGCTTACGGCCGAGACCCTGCGGCGTGATGCCAAGGTGCTCAGCGAGCTGCTGCGCGGAAAGAACACCGCCTTCGGCTTTGAGCATTTCCCGCTTCATTTCGGAGCCGCGCAATAGCGCTTCGGTCAATGGGTCGGGCCGATCGGGCAGAATCTCGGCGCCGATGGCTGCCGCCTCGTGAAGTGAGCTGAAGAGAACGTCCGTGTCCGTTGACGCGCCGACCGCCGCCAGGAGCCGATCACGCGGCATGCGCTCGGCGATGCGCGCGAGGGCCCTGCCGCTACGCAGCACGAAAGCCGCTACGAGATCCTCACTTGATCCGGGTTCGGGGCGCCGGACACGCGTCGACGCGGCAGAGGTTGGTTCGCCGGTGAAGTTCGTTGCGCGGCTGCGACGACGCTGAGTACCGGCTGAAGCGGGAGGCGTCATGAGATGAGATCCCTTGAGAATGTTCAATTGTCCTGCTATATATATCTCATGAAAATGGAAACTTCAATCACCGACGCAGACCGAGGCCAAACGTCGCCGATTCTTGGAATTTGCACTATTCCAGAGCCCGAAAACGACGGCAGGCGTAACCGCATGGCGTCCGGAGTATCCAAATTCCCGATGCTAAGAATGCCAGTAAATCATTGATATCGGTGAAGTTTAGATAGGAGTATGCGATTATGCGCTTATGTCAAACGAAAGAGAACATCTGGCATCGGCCATCATCGTCAGTCTCCACGACTACTATCCTGTTGGTTCTGACGACGTCGAGCCCAGGAAGCGGCGCCGTTCGTCGGCCGCCGCTGTTCGCCGCCCGCGCGCTCTGGAGCGGAATACGAAAGTCACCCACGACTGGACCGCAGGGATGCCGGTCACGGAGGCCGAGCTGGATGTGTTCGAAGCGCATTTCGGCCCGTTCCTTGATGATCTGCTGGGGCCGCAAGACTGAAATCTTGAACGGAGGATTGTCATGAACGCCAACGCGACACCTGCCTTGGCGTCGACAGGACGCGCCGCCTTGTATTTGAGGGTTTCGACGGGGCGGCAGGCCGAGAATGACCTTTCGATCCCGGACCAGCGCCGGCAGCTTCAGTCGTATTGTCAGGCGAAGGGTCTGGCTGTCGCGGCGGAGTTCGTGGAGCCGGGGGCCTCCGCCACCGACGACCGCCGTCCCGAGTTCCAAAAGATGATGGACGCAGCCACGCAAAAGCCGGCGCTGTTCGATACGATCATCGTCCACTCCTTCTCCCGCTTTTTTCGCGATCAGTTCCAACTGGAATTTCATTTCCGCCGTTTGGCGAAGAACGGTGTCCGCCTCGTTTCGATCACGCAGGATCTCGGCGACGATCCGATGAGCGTGATGATGCGCCAGATCATGGCGCTCTTTGACGAATATCAGTCGAAAGAGAACGCGAAGCATACGCTGCGGGCGATGCGTGAGAATGCGCGGCAAGGCTTTTGGAACGGCTCACGTCCTCCGTTCGGATATCGTATTGTCTCCGCGGAACAGAGAGGCATCAGGGTCAAGAAGCGCATCGAGCCCGATCCCATGCAGTTGGAGACGGTGCGGCTCATGTTCCGGCTGGCGCGCCTCGGGGGAGAAGACGGTCCCATGGGGTCCCGGCAGATTGCGGACTATCTCAACATTCGAGGGATACGCACCCAGACGGGAGGCCGCTGGGGTGTTGGCGCAGTTCACCAGATCCTGACGCGCGAGACCTACATCGGTCGGCACCGCTTCAATGTATCCGGAAAGCGTCGGGGAGAGCGCAAGTCGGAGGACGAGATCGTCGATGTCGAGGTCGATCCGATCATCGATGCCGACGAATTTGCCGAAGTTCAGGCGATCATGCGGTCTCGCAGCCCCCAACTGAAGGCTCCGCGCTTTGTAGCGGCCGGCACGCTCCTGGGCGGCGTTTGCTATTGCGCCGACTGCGGTGGAGCGATGACACTGCGGACGTCAGGCAAGGGGAATCAATACCGCTACTACACGTGCTGCACGACCGCCCGACAGGGGAAGACGGGCTGCAAGGGCCGAACCATCCCGATGGACGTCCTAGATGACAAAGTTGTGGGCTGCCTAGAGGAGTTGCTTCTTGAAAAGGGGCACCTCGAAAAGCTGCTCGCTGGCGTGCTGGAGCGTCGGGAGGCGCACGCCGACAATCTCAAGGATCGAATCGTCGCCCTTCGGAAGCAGGCTGCGGACGCTGAGGCCAAGCTGACCCGTCTATACGAGGCCATCGAGAACGGACTCGCGGAACTGGACGATTCCAACCTCAAGGGACGAATCGCGGAATTGAAGCGGATGCGAGACTCGGCGCGCGCCGACGCCGACAGGGCTGAGGATCGCGGCGAAGGAAAGACGAACCAGATCACACCTGAGCTACTGGAAGCCTTCGCAAGCGAGGCCCGGCGTCAGATCAGGGCGAAAGATGGGAGCTTCCGACGGCACCACGTTCAGACGCTTGTCCAGCGTGTCGAGGTCGGAGCTGACGAAATAAGGATCAAAGGCTCGAAACCCACGCTCCTCCAGACGCTCGTGGCGTCTGGAGGAAACCGTAGAGTGGAAACTGCGGGAATCGGCTTTCGCAGTTTCAATCCGAAATGGCTCCCTGAGTAGGATTCGAACCTACGGCCGCTCGATTAACAGTCGAGTGCTCTACCGCTGAGCTATCAGGGAATGCGGTGCGAAGGGCGCTCTATAACCGGCCATTCGGGCTTTGCAAGCACCCACTAGATGAATTGCTCCATGGTTATCCGGTCGTCGAGGGCGTGCTCTGGATCGAACAACAGCGTCAGCTCGCGAGTGCGGTCGATCGCGATTTCAACCGTCGCGACATCGCGCACCTCGCGCTGATCGGCCACCGCGCTGACCGGTCGCTTGTGCGGTTCGAGCGCGCGCAGCCGAATGCGGGCCTTGTCCGGCAAGATCGCCCCGCGCCAGTGACGCGGCCGAAACGGGCTGATCGGGGTGAGCGCGAGCATGTTGGAGTTGAGTGGCAGGATAGGCCCATGGGCGGACAGGTTATAGGCCGTTGAGCCGGCCGGGGTGGCGACCAGGATGCCGTCGCAAGCCAGTTCGGGCATCACGATCCGGTCGTTCACGCTGACTTCGAGCTTGGCCGTCTGGCGGGTTTCGCGCAGTAGCGAAACTTCGTTGATGGCGGGCAGCACGACATGTTCGCCGGCCATCGTCGTCGCGCTCATGCGGAGCGGGGTGACCTTGAATGCCTTTGACGCGGCAAGCCGCGCGTCGAGCCCGTGCGCCTGCCATTCGTTCATCAGGAACCCCACAGTGCCGAGGTTCATGCCGAATACCGGAACCGGCGCGCCGGGGCGTTCGAGCTGGCGGTGTAGCGTCTGGAGCATGAAACCGTCGCCGCCGAGCGCGACGATCAGATCCGCGCTGTCCTCCGACACCCAATCATATGAATCGATCAGCGCCTTTGCCGCTTCTTCCGCCTGGGGTGTGGGCGACACCACCAATGCGCGCCGGGCAAGTGCCGTCATCCGCCGGTGACGCTCATATGCCGCGCGACGGCCGGCGCTGTGCCGGGCGCGATGACAAAGTCGTGCCGTTCGGGCTTGTGCGCCATGGCGACGTCCAGCGCGGCATCGAGCGCGGCAAGTCCGCCGCCCCGGATCGCGGCCTTCAGATCGACCTGATCGTCATGGCCCAGGCACATGAACAGCTTGCCTTCCGTCGTCAGCCGGACGCGGTTGCAGCTGGCGCAGAAATTCTCGGTGAGGGGCGAGATGAGCCCGAGGCGGTTTCCCCAGGGGCTCACCCGCCAATAGCGTGCGGGCCCACCCGAGCGGTGGTCGCTGCGCTCGAGCGCGAAGCGTTGCTTGAGGGCGTCAAACACCGCCGTCAGCGGCACGAACCGGTCCACCCGGTCTTCGTCGATCGCGCCGAGCGGCATCGTTTCGATCAGCGAAAGGTCGAAGCCGTTCTCCCCGCACCACGCCAGCATGTCCGGAATCTCGCCGTCGTTCAGCCCCTTCAGCGCGACCATGTTGATCTTGACCCGGAGCCCGGCATCGCGCGCCGCGAAGATGCCGTCGAGCACCTGCGCAACGTCGCCATGCCGGGTGATATAGCGGAAAGACGCCGGATCGCGGCTGTCGAGGCTGACGTTGATGCGGCGCATCCCGGCGGCGTAGAGCGCATCGGCATGCGCGGCGAGCCGGGTCGCGTTGGTCGTCATCGTCAGTTCGTCGAGCCCGTGGCCGATCGACCGACCCAGCCGCCGCACCAGCTCGGTCACGTCGCGTCGCACCAGCGGCTCGCCGCCCGACAGGCGAATCTTGGTAACGCCGCGCGCGATGAACCGCTCGGCGATCAGCGCGATTTCCTCGAGGTCGAGCAGCTGCGCCCTCGGCAGGAACGTCATTTCCTCCGCCATGCAATAGCGGCAACGCAGGTCGCAGCGATCCGTCACCGAGATGCGCAGATAGCTGATCGTGCGACCATGGCGGTCGACAAGGGCAGGGCCACAGGTCATCGCCAAAGAGCTAGGCGCTTGCGCCGATGGCGGCAAGGGCCAGGCGTGTGGCGGACGGTGGCGGAGGGCGCATCGCGCTGCTACGCTTGCGGCGATGACGCGCCAGACCGAGCCCGATGCGTTCGACAGCATGGCTGACGACCCGACTCCGCTGTTCATCCTGTCCTTTCGCCAGCGCGACGAATTGTCGGCGATCGCGGTGCGGCATGGCTGGCAGGTGATTGCCGCCCGGCGCAGTGACGGCGCGGCCGATCGGCTGGCGGCGAGCGGCGCAGCACTGGCGGTGATCGATGCCCGTGGCGCGCTGACCGATGGCCTGGCTGCGGCGGCGGCGCTTGGCGGCGGTATCGCTGATCGTGGCGGGGCGCTGCTGGTGCTCGTGTCGCGCGGCGATGTGGGCGCATTGGGGTCGTTCTTCGCTGCGGGCGCGACGCATTTCCTCTCGAGCCCGCATAGCGAGCTCGAACTGGCCGAAGCGTTGCGGTTCGCCGCTCGGCATGCCGAACGGCTGGCCGGCACGGTCGGTCAGGCCATGTCGGCGCCGCTCGGATGGCGCGTCGACCGGTCGGGGGAGCTGCGGCTGACCGCTGCCTTGGCGGGCCTGCTTGATACGCCGACCAATCCCGACCTGCGCTGGCTGCTGCGCCAGGTTCCAACTGCCGACCGGTTGGGCGGAATCGCTGCCTGGCGGCGGCTGCGCGCGGGCAGCGCGACGACGGCGTTCGCCCATGAACTGGCGGGCGTCGGGCGGGTCGTCGAGCATCTCCACTATGATGCGGTCACCGGATCGACGGTCGCGGTGGTCGAACGGCTGGGGCTGGTCGCCGAGCCCGATGCCGTGATTCGCGATGCCTTGTCCGGGGTCCGCGATGCGGCGGGCGCGCGCCGCTGGCTTGATCGCCAGTTGAAGGAGGGGCGCAGTGTTCAGGTTGCGCTGATCGGGCTCAATCGGTTCGAGATCGTCAATACAACCTATGGCCGCGACGCCGGCGACACGCTGCTGCGCGCCGTGCAGCGCCGGATCGAGGAGATTGCGGCGGAGATGTTCGGACGCGCGGCAGTAATAGCGCGGATGAGTGGCTCCAACTTCCTGCTGGCGGTCGAGGACAGTCCGCAGCGGATCGAGGCGGCATCGGGTCGGATCGCCGAGGCACTCGCGCGGCCCTTTGTGGTGGGCGGGGCCATGGCGGTGCTGGGCTGCCGGATCGGGATTGCAGTGGCGCGTGGAGAGGGGGAAAGCGCGACCGACATGCTCCGGCGGACTGGCGAAGCGCTTGCCGCCGCTCGCGCATCCGATGTCCTGACGATCAGCGTGGCGGGTACCGATCGACACGGGCCGTCGCTCGATACGCTCGCGGTCGACCTGCGCGCGGCGATCGAGCGCGACGAAATCGATATCCTTTTCCAGCCGCAGGTCGCGATCGGCAGTGGCGCGATCGTCGGGGTCGAGGCGCTGGCGCGCTGGGAGCATGCCGCACTCGGATCGCTCGGCGCGGAGACGCTGTTCGCGGCGGCCGAGCGGGCGGACCTGTCGATCGGCTTGTCCGATCACATTCAGCGGACGGCGCTGGCCCGGGCGGCGGCCTGGCCGCGCGCGCTTGCGGGTTTGCGACTTGCGATCAATCTGACCGCCGCCGACATCGCGCGGCCGGGCTTTGCGGACATCTTTCTCGACCGCGTCGACGCGAGCGGCTTCCCGCGTGGGCGATTGACGGTCGAGATCACCGAAAGCGGGCTGATCCAGGACCTGGGCGTCGCGGCCGGGCTGCTTGCCGGACTGCGGAGCGC
Organism: Sphingomonadaceae bacterium; assembly: GCA_002863155.1. Classification (GTDB taxonomy): domain Bacteria; phylum Pseudomonadota; class Alphaproteobacteria; order Sphingomonadales; family Sphingomonadaceae; genus Sphingomonas. The sequence continues at coordinate 17,967 of PKED01000014.1, forward strand.
CGGCTGCCGGGTCGCGATCGACGATTTCGGCACTGGTTATTCGAGCCTGGCCTATCTGAAGGCGCTGCCGCTCGATTATCTGAAGATCGACAAGAAGCTGGCGCAGGACATTACCGGATCGACGCGCGACCGCATCGTGGTGCGCGGCGTGATCGACATGGCGCGCTCGCTCGGCCTGGCGGTGATCGCCGAGGGGGTGGAGACGGCCGAGCAGCTCGATCTGCTCGCCAAGGAGGGCTGCCAATATTATCAGGGCTATCTCTGCGCCGAGCCGCTCGGCGCCGACGCGCTGGTCGCTTTGATGGCAAGGGGAGAAGGGTGATGACGGCAGCGAGATGGATAGTCTTGGCGGCGCCGGTGGCGATCGTTCAGCCAGCGCCGGTAGTTGCGCAGACTGCCGAGCAACGCGCGGTGGAGCAGGCCATGACCGAGAGCGCGGCCGGGTGGAACAAGGGCGATGTCGACGCTTTCATGGCGATCTATTCGGACGATCCGCAAACCAGCTTCGTGACCAAGGAAGGCTTGATGCGCGGCAAGGCGGCAATGGCCGCCAGCTATCGCAAGCATTATGATTTCACCGACATCGCCAAACGCGGCGTACTGACGTTCGAGACGCTCGATTTCCGGCGATTGGGGAACGGCCATGCGCTCTATATCGGTCAGTACCTGCTGACCTATCCCGGCGGCAAGACGCAGACCGGGCCGACCAGCCTGGTTTTCGCCAAGGAATCCGGCGGCTGGAAAATCATCGCCGACCATAGCGGGTGACCGCCTGAGGCGAGAGCCACGAAGAGCGATCGAACGACGAGCTTGAACCGGAGAGCCGATTGCGGCCGTTCAGCCCGCTGGGCCACGATCGGCGAGCCGGGCAAAGGCCTCGCCCATCGCCTGGGCCAGCGCCTCCATCAGTGCCTGCGTTTCCGGGTCGAACGGGGCGGCTTCCTTCCAATAGGCGCAGATTGCATAAGTCGGGTCCGGCTCGCCGATCGGCACCGCGACCAGGCTGCGGATGAAGGTCGCCAGATAGACGTTGAGCGGGATGTTTTCGACTTGAGTGATATCGGCGACCAGGATCGTCTGCTTCTCGACCATCGCCCGGCCGGCCAGGCATTTGTCGATCGGGAATTGCAGCCCGGTCCAGAGCGGCTCGATGGTGTCTTCCGCAAGATAATCGGTTTCTTCGCCGATCCGCTTCACGATGGTGATGCCGTCGGCGTGCGCGATGGCGCGTGCCACCGGCTGAACGAGATCGACCAGCGCCTCAGGCGTTTCGGCGAGCTTCAGTTCGCGAAGTGTAGCCTCGAGCAATGCCCAGCGCTCGGCTAACGTCAGATCGGTCACGCCTCCCCCCTGCCTGCCGAACGAATTGACCATCCATAGCATGAATGCGGGTGGTTGGCACTATCGGCGAATGCTGTGCCAATGGCCCTACTCGCCGTTTCCCTCATCCGTGGCCGGGTCGGTGTCGTTCGTCACCTCAACGGCTTCACTTGCGCCACTCTTTCGTTGGTCGGTCAGTGCGAGCGGCGCCGACGGCGCATCCTTTGCCCAGGGCTGAACCTTGATGCAGAAGCCGCTACGGTCGCCGCATTCGCGGACCTCGCCGGTTTGGGTGTCGGTAACGAAGATCACATAGTCGTCGTCGCGCACGGTCGCTGCCTTGTCCGAGTCCGGCTTGGGCGCGTCCGCAATCTTGCTCCAGTTTTCGCCGGGCGTTGCGATACCGATGCCTTCGTAGCGTCCACCACGATGGTGCGATGCATCGACGGTGCCTGAGCGGCTGCAACTGGCTAGAAGCGAGGCAAACCCGGCGACAAGCAACGTTTGAGCTCTCATCGATCCACCTCACATATTCCTATTGGATGAGTAGACTATCAAGCAGCTGCCTTGGCAAGCCCCTTCGCGAGTTGCAACGCACCGTTCAGCCGCGCCTTCGGGTCTGCCCAGGCGCGGGTCAGCACGAATTTGCTGTCGGGCCGCAGCTTCGCGATCGCGCCCAGCCGCTCGACATAGGCGAGCAAGCCGGGGACATTGGGCGGGCGATCATCATGGAAAGACACCAAGGCGCCACGCGGGCCGACATCGATCTTGGCGACGCCGGCGTTCTTGGCGTGCAGCTTGATCTCGATGAGGCGGATCAGGTTCTCGGTCGCGTCGGGCAGCTTGCCGAAGCGGTCGATCAGCTCGGCGGCGAACGCTTCAATTCCCTGCGGCTCGTCGATCTCGTTGAGGCGGCGATACAGGCCCATGCGGAGATCGAGATCGGGCACATAGTCGTCCGGGATCAGGATCGGCGCGTCGATCGTGATCTGGGGTGAGAAATCGCGCGGGCGCTGCGCCATGCCGCCGGCCTTGGCATCCATGATCGCCTCTTCGAGCATCGACTGGTAGAGCTCGTAGCCGACCTCGCGAATATGCCCCGACTGTTCGTCGCCAAGCAGATTGCCCGCGCCGCGAATGTCGAGATCGTGGCTGGCCAGCTGAAATCCCGCGCCCAGATTTTCGAGATCGGACAACACCTTCAGCCGCTTTTCGGCCGTCTCGGTGACGATCCGGTCGGCCGGCGTCGTCAGATAGGCATAGGCCCGCGTCTTCGCCCGCCCGACGCGCCCGCGCAACTGATAGAGTTGCGCGAGGCCGAAACGATCGGCGCGGTGGATGATCATCGTATTCGCGCTCGGGATGTCGAGCCCGCTTTCGACGATGGTGGTCGACACCAGCACCTCGAACTTCTTGTCGTAGAAGGCGCTCATCCGCTCCTCGACCTCGGTCGGCGCCATCTGGCCGTGCGCGACGACATAGCGGATCTCGGGCACCTCCTTGGTCAGGAATTCCTCGATATCGGGCAGGTCCTTGATGCGCGGGGTGACGAAGAAGCTCTGCCCGCCGCGATAATGCTCGCGCAGCAGCGCCTCGCGCAGCACCACCGGATCCCAGGGCATCACATAGGTGCGCACCGCGAGCCGGTCGACCGGCGGCGTCTGGATGACCGACAATTCGCGCAGGCCGCTCATCGCCATCTGCAGCGTGCGCGGGATCGGCGTGGCGGTGAGGGTCAGGACATGAACGTCGGTCTTGAGCGCCTTCAGCCGCTCCTTGTGCGTGACGCCGAAACGCTGTTCCTCGTCGACCACGACGAGACCGAGCCGCTTGAACTCGACCTGCTTGGCAAGGATCGCATGGGTGCCGACGACGATGTCGATCGTGCCGTCCGCCAGCCCCTCGCGCGTCGCCTTGGCCTCGGCGGCGGTGACGAGGCGGGAGAGGCGGCCGATTTTGAGCGGAAAGCCTTCGAACCGGCTGACGAAATTGTTGAAATGCTGCCTCGCGAGCAACGTCGTCGGGCAGACGACCGCCACCTGCAACCCCGCCATCGCCGCGACAAAGGCACCGCGCAACGCGATCTCGGTCTTGCCGAAGCCAACATCGCCGACGATCAGCCGGTCCATCGGCTTGCCCGCCGCCAGATCTTCGAGCACTTCGCCGATCGCGCGGTCCTGATCGTCGGTCTCGCTATAGGGGAAACGATCGACGAAGCTCGGATAGCCGCTCGCGTCAGGCTCGGCGATGTCGGCGGGGCGTAAAGCGCGCTCGGCGGCGATCGCGATCAGTTCACCCGCAATCTCGCGGATTCGCTCCTTCATGCGGCTCTTGCGCCGCTGCCACGCCTCGCCGCCGAGCCGGTCGAGCGTGCCCGCCTCGTCGCTGCCGTAACGGCTCAGCACGTCGATATTCTCGACAGGTACG
>PKED01000147.1 GCA_002863155.1 Sphingomonadaceae bacterium
ATTGCGCGCGTGCAATGATCTTGGTCGCCTCGGAGCCAGTCCAATCGATGGAGCGCGTGATCCGCTGAACTTCTGCGCCCTTCGCGTCGAGGATAACGGAATATGGCATCCCGAGTGCGCCGTAGTTCTGGACGGCCGCAAGAGAAGCGAACGCCAGGCGCAGGTGCGGACGGGTGTTGCCGAAGGCAGCCTTGCCCATGCGAGGATCCTCGTCGACCGAGGCGGCGATCACGATCAGTTTGCCTGACCGCGCTGCAGCAAGCCGTTCGAGACTCGCCAGCTCTGCCCGACAGGGTACGCACCAACTCGCCCAGAAATTGACGATGACGGTATGGCCGCGGAGCGACTGTAGCTTGATTGCCCGGCCCTTGTCCGCGACCAGCGCCGGGAATGACGCTGGTCCGGCGGGGTTCGGCCTTTGCCCGGCGTTCGCCGGAACCCCGCCAACCCCGAGCAACGTCAAGGTGAGCACGCACTGGCCAATTGAAAGCGAGACGATGCCTCGCCTGCTCACTGCGCCTTGTCTTTCACCGTGGGCCAGTTCTGCTCAGCGCGCTGGATGGTGCCCGGCACGTCCTTATCGAACAGCGCCTGCGCCTTCTCATTGAAATTCACATAGAGCCTGCCGTTGACCACGCGGCCGGTCTCTGGATCGGCATCGACCTTTTCGCCAAAGGAAGTTCCGATCGCGCAGAAACCGCCAAATTGCGGCACATATTTTGCTGGATCGGCCATGAACTGCTGGCGGTGCTCCTCACTCGCGAAAAGATAGCGGGCTCCGTCAAAGCTCGCATCGAGGCTGGCGAGTCCCTTCGTCGGCTTGCCGGTGTCAAAATAGGCGACAGGATCATAACCGCGCATCGCGAGGCCATCTTGGTCGACGTTCACGGCCGAGGTTGAACCTGGCACGGTCGCGTGCACAGCGGTCGAGGACAGGAAAGCCGACGGCGCAGCAACTACAAGCAACGCAGCTGCTAAAGAACGAAAACCAACGCGCAACATATATCCGTCTCCCATTTGTTCGGACCCTGAGGTGATCCGAGATGAGTTCGACGGCATGACGGTCCCGGTTACAGGTTCCGCGATTATTTCACGACGAATCTCGCGCGATTGCAGCTGTTTTTGCCAACGAACTAACGCCGGGACCGGGCGACGGTGGGGACGTGCGGACTCCGCGGAGGAATATAACGCCGGCGATGGTCATCGTGACACCGGCGCGGGGAGCGCTCGAATATCTTTATGCCGACGGCGTGCTCCAGCTTGAGAATGCTACGGCTGCCGCTGCTGGCGGTGCTGCTCCTGCCGTGGATCGGCTCGCTCCTCGCGGGTCCGATGATGGACAATTTGACTTATGGCTTCGAGCCCCCGCCAGGTTGGATGATCCCCTTTCAATATGGCCTGCTCGCAGCGTCCGCCTTGTTGCCATTCGTCCTGATGCCGATCATGCGTGACGCACGCCGTTTCACCGCCGTTCTCGGCATTCTCAATTTCGCGCTGACGCTCTTCATGGTCGCATCAAACGTCCTCATCCTGACGCCTGAATCGTAGGGACGCGCAAAGGTTCGTGCGCTCGCCCGAGGCGCCGGTGCCATGCTGCTGGCCGAGGGTCCGCAAGACCTCTGCTGCACCGCCTAGGGCTAAGGGCAGGTTTGGGCGGCCGCCAGCGTTGGATGACGGCGAACTGCGGCGCTAGGGTAGCACGCACGGCGACTCGTATTCGTCAGATTGGTCCTGTATGGGGCACCACTCCCGATCAATGGAAGGCACTGTCGGTGCCTGGAGATCGGGACCGCAGCTGGCGGCAATTTCTAGCGGCTTGACCGGGCCGCTTATCGTGATGAGATTTGGTGCTACCTCGACCTTGGCGATAAATCGCCGGGCATAGCCCTGGCGGGTGGTTGCGTCTTTCGAGCGAAATTTGGCCAGGATAACATCCCCGAGGCGACCGACGGCGTCGGGCGTGACACGCCGCTCGACCGTGGAAAGCTGGCGCTCGACGAGAAGAATTTCCTGTTCCAGATGTGCGCGGCGGGCTCGCTGGTTGGCTAGCCGACCAGTGAAATCGCTGTCGCGTGGGCTGACGATGCCCTGTTCGATAAAGTCGAACATGTTCTGGATCGCACCATCCACCCGCGTCCGCTCGGTGCGCAGCGCTTTGAGATGCGCCTGACGCTCGCGGACAGCGGCGGAGCTGTCATCGAGGAGATTGGCGAGCAATTGCTGGAGACGGTTGGGACGCAGGAGCCGGTCGGCCATGGCGTCGATGACAATGGCCTCGAGCTTTTCGTCGCGAATGCTTGTTCCTTCACACGCCGTATCCCCTCGGCGGAGCCTGCGCGAACATCGGTAATATCGATAGCGCCCGCCCTTGCCGGTTGCGATGGTAAGCGCGTTGCCGCATTCGGGGTGACCGCATTTGGCAATGCCGGCGAGCATGGTGGGGCTGGACACGATACGGGCGGGCGTGATGTGCATCGCGTTGCGAGCAATACCGGCCTGAACCTCGAGCCATTCGGCTTCTGGAATAATGACCGGCACATCGATCGTTTGCCATTCTTCTTTGGGGCGTTTGATGTTGTTGCGGATGTCATAAACGCCGTAGAGGTGCTTGCCGTAGTAGGTCGAGCGGTTGAGGATGTCCTTGATATTCGAGACGTGCCATTTGCGCCCGCGCAACGTTGCGCCGCTTGCGTTCAGGTGGCAGACGATTTTCTTGTAGCCCATCGGGCCATGGCCGATCCCGATGAGCTTCATGCGAAATATCTGCTTCACCATCAACGCCTCTGACGGTTCGATCGCGAGGCGCTTCTTCGCCTTGGGGCCGCGCATTTCGGCGACTTCCGTGACATAGCCGAATGGCGGCGTTCCGCCGTTCCAGAACCCCGCTTCAGCGTTTCGCTTCATCGTGTCGGTGGTGAATTTGGCGGTCTGGCGCGACTGATATTCGTCGAAATTCGACAACACCGAGCGGACCAGATCGCCTTCGGCGTCGTGGCCAACTTCCTGAGTGATGGCTACCAGCCGCACGCCCGCTCGCTTCAGCCGGCGACGGTGATGCTCGAGCAGATAATGGTCGCGGAACAGGCGCGAAAAACTGTACACGCCGATTTCGGTAATGCCGCTACCGGGCCGCATTGCGTGTTCGAATAGCGCCTGCAGTCCGGGCCGGGCATCGGTTGTGCCCGAGAAGCCGCCATCTCGGTAGATCTCGACAAGCTCGACCCCGCGTTGGCCGTAATGCGCAATGAGGCGCTCCTCCTGGTTCTCGAGACTGATGCCGCCACCGGCCTGACGCTGCGTGGAGACCCGCACATAGCCGAGCGCGCGTTCAATCCTGGTTTTTGTCATCGGTTGACCCTTCGAAGATGTAACGAAGTTCTTCTGCGGTAAGCAGCGTCAACAGCCATTCTGACTCGGATCGATCCAGCGTGAAAGAGTCGGGAAGCCGGTCGTGCACAATCCGGTCGCCGGAATCGGTGCCCAGCGTGGTGCGGGCGATCCCGACGGAGGAATTGACTGTCGATCGACCTGGCGGTTTGCGGGTGCTGCCCATCCACCAGCATGTGCCCGGTCAAAATCGAGGCAGCGATGTAACCGACCAAAAGCTCGAAAAGGAGATAATTTGGGGTGACCCAGCATTATTTGGGAAAAATGGAAAGGACAAATCACGTGCCGACATTGCTTATTTTACTTGGCCTGGGCCTTGTGGTGCTCAAGCTCGCGAAATTCAGCGCCGCGCTGCTTGTCTATGTCATTGCGACGGCCATGGTCGTCTATCACGAATGCCGATCGATCACGATCGCGAAGATGTTGCTTGCTCATCGTCCACAAGCTTCCGGTTCCGCCGCTGTCCGGAAGGGCGCGCGAGCCCGGCAACGGTTAATGGCACGGAGTCTGCACCACGCGATGTGCCTCACCGAACTTCGCAGCCTGCTTCCCACTGTAGGGGCACGAGGGTCTGCCATCGCCCAAGCCATGATGACGCGCGCCACATGACGACGCGTAATTCAGCCATCGTCCGGCTGATTAAGCTCCATCAGCACCTGTTCACGGTCGTCGCACAGCACGATCGCCTTTTGCTCCGGGAGCCACGACACGTACCGCCGCTCCCTGCAATAGCAAACAAGCCCAGCCTCGTCATGATACCAGCTGCCGGCCGGGCAGGTCGTGCAGGCCAAAATCGTGTCGGGACGCACCGTCTCCGGCAGCGTCAGCAAGGTTGAGCTCTTGAGCGGCGCATGGCGACGCCTGACGTCGCCAAACGGGAAGGTCATGGTTTCGAAAACAGGCTGCATGGTAATTCTCCTCCATTGACACGTTGAAATCATCGACATGAGGCGGCTTTTCGGATCAGTTTTCCCCGAACCAGGATTTGAGCGTGTCAAGGAAGGCGGCATGGATCAGCTTGGCGTGCTCGATCCGGTACGTCGGGTGCTGTTCCGTCATCGACTTGACGCGGATCGTGAAGGAATCTCTGTGATCGGGTGTGATCGCGGCAATGACCTTGTTGTGGCGGTTCAGCACTTGGGTCGGGATGATTTCGTCTTTGCCCGCCGCGGCTGCGGTCAGCTGCTTGACGAGCGCCGACACACCGAGGGTCTGTCCCGCGAGCAAGCCCGCACACTCAAGGACACGAGCCCGCTGCTCCTCATTCTCGAGCAGCGGGGCGACGAGCGACCACTGTGTCATCGAAATCGCGCGCTTGTCGGCAATAAGGTCGAGAATGGCAGCCGGCGCCTTCTGGAGCGCAAGGCCCCGGTTGATCGCAGACTTGTCCTCATCGACCGCGTCAGCGAGCCGTGCTTCGCTGGCAATGACCTTGTCGCCGAGCAGGCGTGCCCAGGTGGCCGATTTGTCCCAAAGGCTGACCGCGAGCGCACCGCGATCTGCGCGATTGGCGATTTTGAGCGCCTGTTCCGCGGACAGATTGTCATAGATCGCCACCCGCAGCGGCTGATTGAGGACTTTGCAAACGATGCGTCGCCTCGCGCCTGCCAAAAGCTCAACGACACCATCGCTCGCCCGCTCGCCGATCGCATCTTGCGCCTGTCCGACCGCCTTGAATTCAGCGACGAGCGGCGCGACGCTCTCGTCGGTGATCGGGCACTCATATCTGGGGTTCTTGGCCGACACCCGGGTCTGGTCGAAGGAGAGAAGTTCCACGACATAATTGGTCTTCGCACCGCGCTTCGGCACGCTGCCATCCAGGGGAAGTTCGTTCGGCTGCATGTTGATATCCTTCGCAGTTGACTTGAGGGCCGCAATGATGCGGCCGAAAAATCGCCGACGCGATGTAACCGCAGCGACCAACCGCCAGAGAAGATGACACGGCCGCGGCGGTTGGTCGGCCAGCCGGACGCGGGGCCGTTCCTGTTCGAATCATCCGCCATTGCAGGCGGGGGGAAATATCGCCCGTCGGCACGATCCATCGTCATGTGCCACCTCCGGCGCTGTGCTTCTTGACCAGCTCCCAGCCCGCGAGGAGGTTGGCACGGCGCACGCTCTCTTTTTCGAACGACTCGATCACGTACTGCATCAATGCATGGCGGTTGAGCAGCTCGACGATCTCCGCTTCGCGGCCGTAGAGCGCGCTGACCGGCCCTTTGTCGAAGCCTTCATAAATCGCCGACAGCTTGCCGATGATTTCGTCGCGCTCGGCGCGGTACGGCGTGATGTCGGTGACGATGGTCTCCTGACCGTCGATCTCGATCACGAGCCGGGTCATTCTTTGTCTCCGTCGCGGAATCTGGGATTAGCGCCATGCTCGTCGAGCCAGTTTGCAGCATGACCTCGCGTACGCTCGGCCGGCATCTCGACGCCGCGAACGCGGGCGGTGGTGGCCGCGAGATGCCCCTGGCCCGACAGGGGCGGCTTCCATCGCCAGTGGCGATCGCCATTGGCACGCTGATGCGCGGCAAAGCTGGCGCCATCGGCCTCATAGCGCTCGGCGGCGTCACGCTCGGTCGCCTCCCGGCCCAACGCATCGAGCAGGGGTCCGCCCGCGTCGATCACCGCACCCAGCAGGTTGCCAAACGTGTCGACCGGCGAAGTCGCAACGGCCGCAAATCGCCCCATCAGTTCGGCCGGGGACAGCGTATAGAGGCCGCGATGCGCTGGGGCCTGGTCGGGCGTTAGCCCATTGGCCTTGGCAGGCTGCCCCAGGCCGAATAGCGGACGCTTTATCCAGAAAGGATCAACGATCCCGCGCTTGAGCAGTCCTTGCCCGTCTGCCCAGGCGAACCCGCTGACCTCGAGCGCTGCGTCGCTTTCGCAGGCGACACGAAGGGCACGGATCAGGCAATCATCATCGCTTGCCTCTCGAGCCTCCGCAAGCCGACTGATCGCATGAGGGTAGGGAAGCAGATAAAAGCCCAAATGGGCCAAGATATGCGCGCGCCCCATTCCGCCGACTGCCACCACGCCACCGTGGCAATAGGCGGTGTAGTTGGGATGTCGGTTAAAAGTCGCCTGCTCGGCCTCAAGGGCCGTGATCCGGGCATGGTGCTCGGGCAGGGTTGCTCGGTGTGCCGCGATCTCATGATCGATCGCGGTGATCAACTCGTGGTAGGTGTGGGGGGGATCGTCAGTCGCCATGCTCGCCTCCTGAGACGGGCATGGCGGGAGAAAACGATGGCAACGATGTAACCGCGAGATTATTCTGCCGGCTTGAACGGGGCGGGTGCTACGTCGAGCGTGACCACCGGGTCTCGACAGTCGGTCGAACCTTAATCAACGCACCCGTTGAACAAGGATCACAGCCCATTGTGATTTTTGATCCATTCTTTATAGAGCGCGATGATCTCCGATTTGGATAGACTTGGGATGCCGGCCACATTTGCCGCCGCACTGGCGAAGTCGAGTTGCCTCATGATCGCCTCGACGTCGCCGCGAATGAAGTAATGAGTCGATGGGTTGGCGCCGTCGAGGGAAACAATCCGGCCGGCCCGCGCCCCGATACGCCGTATGGCGAAATTGGCATCATCCCGCGAGGTGAACGCAAAATCGGGATGCGTGGTCTCGACAAGCACACGGGCCCGGGGTTCGGGGCGGCGTTCCCAGATCTGAAAGATGGTGGGCACATCGTAGCGTCTGTTGCGAAATACGAAGGCATTTTTAGGGACCGCGACCTCGCGGACCAGATGAAAATTGCGATCTAGACGATTCTGAATTTTCGCCTTTCGGAACGTCCGTGGGACGATCATCGCAATGATCCTCGCCTCGCGTGCGGCATGATTGAAGAAGCGGACAGCCATGCTGGCGTTTTTGCCGAACGGCGGGTTCCCGATGACCGCGACTTTCCATTCACTCCTGATTTCGACGGTGAGAAAGTCCGCTTGTCGGATGCCGGGATGTTTTGGCTCGACATCATATCCTAAGCTGCGGCTTGGCAGCAGTTTGAAAAACGAGCCTGTGCCAGCGCTCGGCTCAACCATCTTGCAGAAGATCGGATTGAAATGCTCACAGAAGACCCTGTAACAATCTGCGGCGACCGCCTCATTGGTATAATATTGATCATATTTGACATCGTTCTGCATCGTCGTTCCTTTCGACGGGCAGACTGGCTTGGGAAAACCGAAGTGACGATGTAACCAGACGAATGGGCAGTGGCCCAGATTGAAAATCCGACAGCGATCATTTCTTGATCTGGTCGTCAGGGTCGGGCTTGGCGATACCAGGCTCCTTGCTCGCGATATGGCGCAGCCAGCCGGAGGCGAAAGGGTCGTCCTGCCCAGGACGATCGACCTGAACCGTCGAAAGGTCGCGGCCGGCGTGTTTCATCTGCGCGATGATCTGATCCGCGCTTGGGATCACCTGCGCTCGCTCGAGGCTGTAGAGCCACGTCCGTGTCGACAGGATGTGGGCTCGGTCATAACGCTGGAGCGATCGTGTCGCTTTGCTGTCCTCCAGCAGGACCAAAGGGATCGCGTCAGCGCCGGCGATGAGGTCGAGGCGCCTCAGCATATAAGCGAGCGCTGCGTCGCCATAACCGGAGGTCGCGCGAGGCTCCTCACCGCTGCGTTCTCGTTCCAAGGCCGCTTGGTAGACGCCGCCCATTCCGGTGTTCTCGATCCGGATGCTGTTGCTCATCCTGGTGAACCAATCGGCGAGAACGTCGTGGTCCGGGGACCCCGGCTTTTTCAGGCACTCGAGCTTCACGATGTCAGGGATGACAACGGGCCGATCGAAGACGAGCACGAGATCCAACCGCCTCGCATGCGCGAGGCTGATAAGTGGCCCGCTGTCGGGAATAACGAGATCGACGGTACGGGTCATGCGGCTCGGAGTCTGGCCTGCCCCCGGATGAGATCAGCGATAAAATCGGCCTGATGATCCTCGAAATCGTACAACCTGCTTCTGATCGCCACACCGCTGAGTGAGGCTGCCTCATAGAGTTCGTCGAGGGTGTCGATCCGGGCAATACGCATTGCCTCGCGATAATCGACGCGGTCCTGTTGCCAGGCGGCGAGTATGTCATGCAGGGTAAGCAGCTCCATGTCCGGTTCCTTTCCGGTGCGGTGTGTTTAGCATAGGCGATGTGCCTTCTGTAAGGTCCGAACCGTGTCGGCGGGCGGGCCATCGCATCCATGTCCGGCACAACGTCTGACCAGTCCTACGCAAGGTCGGTCATGTCGGCAGCCATGGCCAGCCGGGATTTCCGATCGTGCATCATGTCCATCGCGCCTTATGGACAGCCGCAATATCAAAGCGCCGACAGCGCGTGGCTTTTGCACCTTTCAATTAACCCTGGCCAGGTCTGGGCTACTTCCATTGGACGGAATAGGCCAGCGCCAGATCAGCGGTGATCGGGGAGCGTCCCGTGAACAGCGCGCATGCGATGTCGACACTGTGCGGCGTCAACAGCATCTTGCTGTAAAGAAGCGGTGCCCAGGCATGGGCGCGCGCGACCTCAAGCGCGATGCCGTCGCGCTGGGCGGCGGAGCCTGGCGGCGCGTGAACGACGGGGGCCCCGTTGGCGATCCAGTGTACCCGCTCCCGATCGATGAGCGGTGCGAACCAAGAAATGGGCAGCGGCAGCGCGCCGACTGGGGTCAATCCCCAAAGATCGGCACGCCCAAGCAGGATGTCCTCAAGCTCATCGTCGCCGTGTATTTGAGCTCGTTGCCCCTTGCTTGGCTCCGGCCAGCGACCGCTGTCGTGACTGAGTTTACGCAGTGTCGCGTATCGATCGTCCTTCATCGATCGTTCGTTGACCGCATCGCGCCGAACACCTTGACCGGCATCGCCGACTTCGCAGTCTTTTGCGGCGGAGGTAGCCTTGTGCTGCTCTGCGTCGGCCCTCGCCGCTTCGCCGGTCAGAATAGTGGACAGCACGGTATTGTCAGCGATCGCATCACGGTGATGGTCGTCGATCGGCATCTCCAGCGAGAGAAGCATCGAGCGCACCAGCTCATTGGTCGCGCCATTTGGCGTCAGGTGATTGTCTTTCCCCGGTCTGCGGGGCCTTTTTTTTGCGGCATCGACAGCGCGCGCGCGACGATCCCGCGCTTTCGCGCCGGCGGAACTCGTGGCGAATACCGACACGATCGTCTCCGCGAGCTGACGCTTGAGCGTCAGGCCGTTGGCCCTCGGCAGATCGTCGTCATGATCCTTAATCTTCATGATGGGTCGTTGCTGTTCGACCGCGCGGACCGCATCAATGGTGCGAGGATCCTTCAGCGCAACCGGCAGCGACCATCCAAGCTTGCCGAACCGGGCCGCCGTTAGCGGATAATCTGGCGAGAAATATACGCCGTTGAACATTGCCGTCACCGTCGCATGCGAGAACGCGCCGTGCTCCAGCGCCATGCCGGCGACATAACCACGGCCGGCAGCAACGGCCATCCGTCTCTCGGATTGCCAAAAGGCACGGGCGACAGGGATCGTGAGCCGGCGCCTCGCAGCGCGTAGGCGTTTGACCCCTTCGTCGTCGAGCTTATCGCCAAGCTCGCGCAACTGCTCGCGCGCTATCTGCATTCGGCGTGCGCATTCGATGAGACACGCAAACGCGCCGAGTGCGCCGCCACTGCAACCGACAAAGGCGCCGTGGGGCGCGGCAAGCCACGGAAACAGCCTATAAAGTCGTTCAAGACGGCCCGTCATTGCCAGCTTGTAGATCAGGTCGGCGCGTACCCGATTGAGCCTCGCGAGGCGAACGGCGGGGTCGGGACTGGCAAGGCGAATGAGCGAGCGCCGAATGTGATTTCGCCACACGGTGGCTTGCAGTCGGTTTCCAACCGCTGCGCCGGGCAAGCGGTCCAACCGGTTCACCCGTGTTTCGAACGCTGCAAGGTCCTTTGGAACGAACGGCGTTGCGGTAACGAGGCTAACGCCTTGCAGTTCCCTATCAAGACGCGTCCACCTAACGTCGAGGGCTTCTGGCGCCACCGAGAAAACCGCCACCCCATCGAGCAGGGTGCGTGCTGCTTCAAAGGCCTTTTCAAGCTTTTTGCGGGCGCGGTCATCGTTAACGCGAGCGGCATATTCGACATAGTAAACGAACTGCTCGATCAGGATTTTGATTTTCCGCATGGGCGCGGAGGACGTGGCAACGTTCTCACCGCGCGCGCTTGCGGCCTGGATCAAGCGGAACAACATCGCCGTGACGTCGAAAAGCGCCCTTGCGACCGCAACCGCGCCGGACTGCGTCGATAGCGGGGGCCGCAGGTGCGCCAGATTGGCGGGCGGCGCGCCGACACCGTGAGCGACCCGCCACCACATCTTGCGCGACGCAAGCTTTGCCTGCATCAGTGCGATGCTCAGCATTGCCTCGGGCCCGTTTTCCCGCAACCGGTCGGCCCAGATCGCGACTGAATCATCCTCCCATCCAGCCAACGAGAACACCGCCCCCGGTGCCCACCAGAGGCCGGCCTCGCCGCGCAGCCGGCGTCGGATCTCATCAAGCGAGCCGGGCAGTTGCCTGAGCTTCACGCACAGGTTCACAGGCGCGGGGATGCCGGCTGGGTGAAGATAGGGCACGATGCTGGAGGTGCGGCCACCGATGAAGCCGCCACCAGGCCGCCGGTCGGGGTCGTCGTGATAGTCGACATGGGGCAGGAGCGCGAAGCTCACCGGATAACAGTGCGGGACGATCGCGAACTGGCTGGGCGCAGCGCGACCGGTCGCGGTGATGGTCCCTGGCTCGATCACCGCTTCGTTGGCGACAAGTCCAGCGGCGACCATGCGGAAGTCGGAATTGATCCGTGCAGAGGTCGTCACGGCCGTTCTCCACAGCCGCACGTTGCCGGCGTGCAGGCGCCGCCGATGCCGACGCTGGTGATGTTCTGCTTCTCGAGCCGCTTGGCGTCGGTGCGGCGCCCGACGAAATAGACTTGTGTACGCTGTCGCAATTGCTGCATGATACCCTCGCTCGTCGTTGAGCAAGCGGCCCAACCCCGAGCTTATAGGGTGGGGGGTAGCAAGGCGCCAAACGGGTCATTGCAGATTCTGGCGGCGCCCACCTCTTCATCATCGATTGCGGGTGCCGGTTTTTCGGTCGGTTACATCGCTAGGTCTATTTGCGATGGGCATCCTTGCTGCTTCGACCTTCGGAGTGGCTGCTATGTCCGCATTTGCGCATGCGCTTATTACAAGGCTGCAACGGTTCCCGCTGTTGGCTCTTGGCCGACCTGTGGCGGTGCCTGATCGGCCTCGCATGTCCCTGGCGTGGAAAAGGGCGGGATCGACCGACCGGAAGCCCAACACCGTCAATGGCAGCGCTGCTGGGCAGGCAACCAGACAGGGGGCAGGAAGACAGTTTGGCGGGGGGCGCATTAAATGAATTCGCGTGCCGCGAATTCGGGTGGCTCCGCCAGCCCTGTCCCACCCCCGCCCCCACACGAGTTCTATGTCGTCCTGCCGGACGGCAGTTGCATCCCTGCAACTCCGAAGACCTGCCGGATCGTTATGAAACAGGCGCGGGACGAGGCGCGCAAACAGGCGAAGATCAAGCGCCATGAAAAGGCGGTGGAGGTGCAGATGGCCCTCGAGGATCGCGCCGCCGCCCGGCGGCTGATGCAGGAACTCGCTGAGCTCGACCGCGACCTCATCCGTTATGCCGCGCGCTTCAGGGTGCGGATCCGGCCGGACAAGCCGGACACGCGCACATCACCGATCGTGAAGCGGCTGACGATAACGCCGATGCACGATAGATCGTTACGGCTCGGAATGGAGCCGACAGCATCGTCATGGGTGATCGACGATCGCGGCATGCGCGGGATAATCTGGCAGCAAAGCTATCTCGGTCGCAAGTCCGCCGACTTCTATCGCGGGGCCGCGCGCGACAATTGGGAATATGATGTGCGCGACGAGGCGGTGGTGCTTGGTCCTGACGGTGAGCCGATCATCATCTCGAACATGGGCGACGACTGGGTCGAGATCGGCGTGGGCTGGCAGGCGATGGAGGATGCCAGCACGCGGAAGAACGCGAAGATCCAGATTCGCGCGATCGCGCCGTTCGACGCCGACATGAGCCTTGAAGAAATGACCTACGCGCTCGAGCATTTCTGCAAGACGGTGTTGGAGCCGTTGGGGTTGCCTTATTCGGCGGTGATCCACCGGCCATCGGCTGACGGTGACCAGCGTAATTTCCATCCGCATCTCAGCTTTTCACTCCGCCCGATGCGCCGCGTCGCCCCCTATACCTATGAGATTGCCGACGAAGTGCGTGGCGAGCTCGACGGCAAGGACGGTGTTCAGATGCTCCGACATCTCTGGGCGCACTCGATGACTGCGGCGGCCGAACGAGCCGGAAGCAACCGCGCCTATACCGGCCTCGGCTATGGCGCGCGCGGGCTCGACCTGGAAGCGGGCGAACATCTGGGCGAGGGCCGTTCGGCCATTCTCAGGCGCGGTGAAACCGTCTGGGCAGACAAACGCAACCGGATCAAAAATGCCCGCAACGCCGCTCGCCGCGCGATCCGCGATGCCGATCGCAAGATCGAGGCGCTAACGAAACTTCGCGACGCCGTGGTCGCGCAGATGTCGCGCAAGGCCGAGGACATCTCTCCGCCCAAGGTCTTGGTGGCCTCAGCGATGCCTCAGCGCGCGGCGAAATTGACATCAGCGGCGTCCCGACCGTCGCGGTTGCCCGAAGCCATGACACTATCAAGATTTCCTACGCCGCCCGGACGACGGCAGGCGGCGACCGGCGATATCGGTCATGCGCGATCGTTCCTGCCGACGATGCCTCGCGCTACGGTCCAACCGCCCCTGAAAGTCAGTGGACCCGCCGCGGATCATCCGCCGCGCTGGCTAGAGGCGGCGGGTATCGTGCCTCCGGCGCCGCCGCTGCGCGTCGCGTTGCCAACGCCATCGTTGCCGCGCCGCCTTGTTGCGGCAAAGGGTGCGAACGAGGCGATGCCGAGGCTCGAAGCCGCCGGGCAAGCCGTCAGCATTAGCGCAGGCAGCGGCAAAGGACTTTCGGTAGCCGAGCCGGTGGGGCCCGTCGCAACGCCATTGAGCGCCGCAAAATCGATCGAGCCGCCGAAGATACTGGCCCGGTCCAAAGCCGTGGGCGCGACGCTGCCCAACGATATTGTCGTTGCCCTGCTGCACGCACTGGCGCAAGCGCGCCGCCGTCGCGCCGAGCGCCGCCGGGCGGCGCGATGGCGCGATACGAGAAGGCGCGATGAGCCAATTCCGACGCTTGCCGATATCCCAACGCGCGAACAGTTCGAAGCGCAGCCCCGGGTCAATCTGTTTGCGATCCCGCCGGCCGACCGGCCCGTTGCCGATCCTGCGGCCGACGAACGCCGACAAGCCGACGAGAGGCTGATCGCGCGCATTTTGAAGGCTGACGTTTATATCGCGGATATGACGGATGATGCGCTGTCGGTGCATTGGACCGTGACCGAGAAGCTCGGCATCGACGACGCCTGGATGCAACAGTCGCATGTCCAGCGCGCCTTTTCAGACATTCGCCGGAACCAGCAGCGTGTTATCGCTGCTCTCCGGAACGAAGCGGTGGCACGACCGCTGGAGTTCAGCGCCATATCGATGCGCTTCTGGCCCGCCGACCTCGACCCGGCGGGCAAGGCCCGTCTCGACCGTTGGGCCACTGACGACGGGTTTATGCGCGACGTTTCAGCGATCCGGGCCGCAATTGGCGCGGCGCATAGCGCCGAGAAAAGGGCCAAGGCGAGCACCGCAAACCGCGTGCGAACACAACAAATCGGCGTGCAGGAAGGCGCAACGGGCGGTCCCGCCACCGGATCGACGACGCATCAACGCAAACGATCGGTTGGCGATAGTATGCTCGAGGGCGTTCGCATTCGCGCGTTTTTGGCAAACTCAGGGCGCCCCACCAAATCACTCCTGATGTTGATCCGGTACGCGGGGGAGCATCCGAATCATGTCGGCGGCGTGAGCGGCGATGCGATGGAAGCGAATGACAGCGCCCCCGTCGCCATTCGGACGCTGGTCGAGGGATGGTGCCACGACGCTCGTGTCAAATCGCTCGTCGCCATGACGGTCAAGGCCAGTCGCCACGCTGACCGACCGGTCTGGCCGTCCGACATCGCATCGGACATCCGCGCAACCGTTGCGGATAATCCGTGGCCGTCCTGGTCGCCGCATGACGTGGGTCTCTCGCGATCATGAGCGGCGCGGCGATCGACCGCACTGGGATGTGAGGAAGTACGAATTCTTCAGAAACGATGAGGACGAGCTGATTCAGAAAAGGAAAATAGCATGACCATACGCCTGCCGCCCATTCCGCCGCGAACCGACCTGTCTTGGATCAGCCGTGGAAAAGCCCAGCCGCCGCAGCGGAGGGCAAGCTGCGCTGGCGCGCGCAAATGCGGGATGGAGAAGGGAAATAGTGATCGGAAGGGGAGTTGGAAAAATTGGAAGCGCCTGGCGGGCGCAGCTGGTTTTGAACTTTTCTTTCGATCCGTGCGTGCACCGGCACGCGCGTTCTCGATCGACGGACTTTGCCAATGCGCTCTTTCTACCCAAAACGCCCCAGCGACGAGCATCCGGGCGACCATGTCGTCACGTTCGATATTGAATCGATAGTTGACGAAGAACCCGATGACGGCAGCTTTCCGAAATGGCCGCTGCACCGCCCGGTTGTCGCCAGCTTTCTCACCGCATCGCTGCGCGAGGGAAGCTATTGTTTCGCGATGACGAGCATCGTCTGTGAGCCTGGCGGCGAAAGCGACTTTTACGCGGCCGTCGATGCACAGTTGCCGACGGGCGCCACAAGCGTTGGGTTCAATACACGCGGCTATGACCTGCCGGTGCTGCAGCTGGGTGCGATCGCCGAGCGGCGGTTCGATCTCGCCGGGCTGTCGCATCATGCCCGGGCGCACCGGTTCGGCAATGTCCACTGCGACCTCGCCGAAATGTATTCGCTCTCCGGTGGCACCAAGCGCCCAAGCCTGTCGGAAATCTGCGACCGACTCGGCGTCCCGGTTAAGACAAGCGTGCACGGGGCCGATGTCGGTACATTGTGGCGGACAGGCGATGTCGCGGCGATCACGCGCTACTGCGAGGAAGATGTCGCCGCCACCTATTGCGCTTGGCTCGCCTGGCACGGGTGGCGGCACGGCGATGATGGGCTGATCGCTAGGCCGCTCGCTGCATTCGCAAGCTGGATCGAGCGATCGCCCGAGCACGCACACCTTATGCCGTTTGCGACCTCGCCGCTCGCGGTATGGGCGCGTCCGCGCGCTCTGGCGCTGCGCGTCGCGGCTACACTCAAGGCCGCCGAGCGGCGCGCGCAGCAGGCCGCTGACGAGCGGGCATTCAGCGGCGACCCAGCCGGGTTCTGACCCGGTCCTCCACAACCATCCACTTCCACATGCCGCGCCTACCGCTGCCGACATCCAGTCGGCGGTGCGACGGCGCGCGTCCATCATCAGGAAATGATCATGACCAAACCCTGTTCGTTCATCACCCTTGCCGTCGCCAGTGTCGGCATCGACACCAATCAGCACGGTACCCATGCCGCCGTCTCGCACCTTGCCGCCATCGCGGTGCTGGTCGCTGACCGCGATGGTGCCGGCAGCTGGAGCTTCAGCCTCAATCGTCGCGGCGTTGCCGCGGGCGAGGGCGAAGACACCTTGTTGCTCTGGTCGCTGAACATCTTGCCGACAACGGGCACCGTGATTGGTTGGCAACTTGCCGATCGCATCGTCGCGCCCCTGCTCGATGCCGGCACGACCGGCGACCCCGAACTCGGTCGCGCCTTTCTCGACCGCCTGACCAGCCTCGTCAGCGCGCCAAGTGTGGATCTCGCCATCGCGCATGGTGGCGTAAGCGCGCCACCGCTCACAGAGGCCGCGGCGCGTCATGGCATCGACGCACCGCCGACTGATCCCGCCGCCGTGGCCAGCGCTTGGGGGTTCGGCGAGCGTCGCTGGCTGCGGGACGTGGTGGCAGAGGAAGCGGTCGCGGTGTGGCGTCTGTGGCTTGCTGAAAGCAACGGCATGGCAGCCGAGGCGAGCGCAGCGTTCGAGGCCTGGGCGTCGGGCCTACGCCGCCCATCGGTCTGATCGTCAAGTGACCGTCGCTGGGATCAGAAGAGCCGTCGCTGGTGGAAGGAGCTTGCGACCGACGCGGTCGATGACAAGCGCGACTGGCTCTCTGGGCATGCCGCCTGCCCGAACCCGGTGACCCGCCAGATCACCTGGCACCAGCGCCACCGAGGCTGATCTCCTCAAAAGCAGAACCGACCAAGCCCCGCGACCCGTAGCCATCGGGCACGGACAACTGCGTCTATCAACCAAGGAGAATGATAATGGATATCCTGTATTACACCCGCCCGTTCAATGTGCGCTATGTCGTGCGCGACCGCAGTGACCGCTATACTCCCGAGCTGCTGCGCACGCATCGCACTGCCAAGGCCAATTGGCTTTACATCCACCGCCAGCACGGGATCGATGAGCTCGGCCCGGTTCCCGACTGGTCAACGCGCAACGATCTCGTCGATTATGGCCGTTGCGCGCCGTCGCGGGCGAGCGACCCCACGCTCGACGGCGTCGCCCTGTGGGAGCGCGCGGATCGCCAGGCCACCGCGATCCGCCCCGACGAGCCCGCCTGCGCGCATGCGGTTGGCTCACTGCCGGCCGGGCAGGATCGTGCGACCTGGCGCAACCTGATTGAGGGCTTTGCCGAGGATCATCTGGTGTCGCAGGGCATGGTAGTCGACTGGGCGATCCATCACCGCGGCCGGGATGGGGATCGGCCCGAGATCCTGCCGCACGTTCACCTGCTCATCACGACCCGAGTGTTCGATCCCGCGCATGCGGAGGTCGGGCGCATCCGCCAGAACTGGCTGCGCACCAAGAACGCGCGCAAGTCGCTCGCCGAGAAATGGTGGGTGCACACCGGGCTCTATCCGAGCGGCTACGCGGTCGCCGCCTGAGCGGCTGGAGGGCCGGATCGGCTAGGTCGATCCGGCCGCTATCCGCGACCATCCACATCAAAGCGACCCCGCGCGTATACGCTGTCGCGGCAGGCGGCTCGCCCAATGCAATTGAAAGGACCGTGATGTCCGATCCCTATGATATCCCCGAATATGAACGCGCGGCGATGGACCGTGTGGTCGAAGCGTTGAGGGCGCGGCGCATAGCGATACCGACGACTGAGCATATCACGGTGTGCCAGTCGATCGAGCCTGATACCCGCCAGTTCGATGGCGTTCTGCAGATTGCCGACCGCTTTACCGCGCTGACGCGCCCGCTGCCGCTGGCCGGGGCCGATGCGCTGAAAGCCCAAGCCAATGGCGAACTAGCGATCGTCGCGCGCTTGCGCACCGACATGCCCTGGCTTGGCGTGGCGATCGATCTGATCGACGATCAACTACGTACACAGCTATGGGTGGGGCGGCCGTGGATCGCGTTCCGACCGATGCTGCTGGTCGGGCCGCCGGGAGCGGGCAAGACCCATCTGGCGAGACTGCTCGCAACCCGCGCGGGCACGGGCCACGCGGTCTTCTCGATGGCGGGGATGTACGACGCCAGCTTGCTCACCGGCGCACCGCGCAGTTATACCAGTCCGTCGCCGTCGTTTCCGGCGGTCGCAATGTGTCAGACCCATACCGCCAATCCGATCCTTGTCGGCGACGAGCTCGACAAGGTGGCGACCGACCGCCGTATGGGCGATCCGCTGGCAGCCCTGCTGACGCTGATCGAGCCGGTTACCGCACGCGCCTATTACGACAAATGTCTGCTCGCCGAGTGCGACCTGTCGCATGCCTCTTGGTTGTTCACCGCGAATACGCTCGATCGCATCGGCACGCCGCTGCGCTCGCGGCTTGACATCGTCACGGTCGAAGGGCCGAGCGAGGCACATTTCGACGCGCTGCTTGCCAGTCTGACGCGCGATCTGGCCAGCGCATGGCGGATATCACCGACCGAACTGCCGCATCTCGCGCGCGGCGCTGAGGATGTGTTGCGGAAGCGGTTCGCCAGATCGCGATCGGTGCGGGCGTTGAAGCGTGAGTTCCATGCCGCAATGGCAACGGGACTGGGGCATATGGTGAGAGCGCTGCATTGAGGGTGATTGGCGGCGCGAATGCGTCGAGCCTGATAAGGGGATAGCGCGTCGAGCTAACGTCGCCCCCAGCACGCGCAAATAGGCAAAGCGTTGCGTGTCGTCCAACTCATCCCCCGAACTTGACCACCATAACCTTTGGCAGAATCAGCAAGCAAATCTATTAATTTACGCCCATCGTCGGGGCGGTAAACGGCGCACTCTACTCCGGCAGGTCGGCCTCGCGCAGAACGCGCATAACATCGCGAAACACGCTTTCGAATGGCGGCAGATCGCTCATCTGCTGCTGTAATCGTCCAGTCCAGAGGTACTCAGACGCTTCTCTTTCGCGGCGATCGCGGCGGTCACGCCATTGGGCGTGCGTTCTCGAAGGGCGAGCTTCTGGGCGAACTCGGCGAGATATTCCGCTGGTCGGATGTCACGCTCCTCAAGCAAATTCCAAAGGTCGTAGAGATCGCGCGGCTCGGTTCGCGCCTTGTCCGACAGTGCCGCCAACTTTTCGACGAATATCTCCGCCAGGCTGTAGGCCAGAATGGTCGGGCCTTCCGGCAGGTCGGCAAATTCCTCGAAGGTCCGCAGGATCGGGCGGTCAGCCAGTGGAAAACAGAACACCTCATTGATTGTGATATCGACTTTCACGTCGCTGCGTGCGGGCAGGGGGGCCTTTGTAGCTCAGATAGAAGGTGTGGGTGTTCTGATGGCCATGCCGGTCATGCCGGTCATAGGCCATGTTGATCCCAGACGCCGCCTCGACGATGGCAAAGATCTCGTTCAGGCCGGAGAGAATCGCGTCCAGGTCGATCGGTTTGATCAGCGAAAAATCGAGATCCTCGGAAAAGCGGTAATTCTCGAACCAGCAGCGGCGCAATGCCGTCCCGCCCTTGAAGGCGAGAAATTCGCGCAAAGGATGCTGGGCCAGACCAGTCAGGAACCAAGCCAGGCAATAGTCGCGTTCGATCACCGCCTCGGGCACGCGACGGCCGCGCGGCTTGAGAAGGCCGTTGGCGATACGGGAGAGATCGCGCTGAGGGATCATCAGCTGCTCCGGATTATATCGAGTTCGTCGGGCTCGACGTTGAGTCGGATGCGCCATCGGGCCAGCATCCTGCCCTCATTTGGAAACAGGGGGTCAAGACGCTGATAGGTCGGCGTCAGCCGCGCGCGCAGCGGCTCCAATGTGGCGGTGTTGGCCAGCCCGTAAAATTCCAGCAGATAGCCCAGGCGGCGGATCACCGCGCCAACGCCGAGGCGAAGCGCATATTCGATCATCAATTCTACCCGCAGCGTGTCGCGCTTCATCCAGAGTCCCTTGGCAACCTCCGTGACACCACCGACATATTGCGGATGGTCGAGACCATCGATGATGGTCCGCTCGGGGTCGCTGACCCTGACCTGCTCTTCGGATGTGATCCAGATCTCGGTCAGACCGAAGAAATCCTGCGGTTTGACGTCGACGAAGCGGAACTCATATCCGTGGATGTGCTGCGGGCGCAGCCGTTTGGTGCAGGAGACGATGATGGCCAACTGCGGTTGGGTGACCATGCGGTGCAGCTCGAGGGCGCTGCCGTGGGAGATGAAGTAGTCCGCATCGCCAACCAGTGTTCTTGCAATGAGGTAAGGATCGCGGCTCTGTTGCAAACATTGGTGACGGCCGGGCAGCGTCACCCCGTCTGGGGATCAGGCAGCATTGGCAAAATGCTGATTGAGCACGTCCATGGCCTCGGTCATGACCGAGGGGCCAATGCCAAATGCTCTTTCGATCAGACGCACCTCTCCCCTGATCCCTGGCTGCAGGCACCATGCCCGGGCTTGCCCTTTGCGCAGGGCGCGCATGACCTCGAAGCCCTTGATCGTGGCGTAGGCTGTCGGCATCGATTTGAAACCACGCACGGGCTTGATCAACAATTTGAGCTTGCCATGGTCGGCTTCGAGCACGTTGTTCAGGTATTTTACCTGCCGGTGTTCGGTTTCCAGGGCGAGCTTCCCTTCTCGTTTCAACTCGGCGATTGCGACGCCGTAGCTGGGGGCCTTGTCGGTGTTGAGTTTCGTTGGTTTCTCCCAGCCCTTCAGCCCGCGAAGGGCCTTTCCCAGAAAGCGCTTCGCGGCTTTGGCGCTGCGGGTCGACGAGAGGAAGAAGTCGATCGTGTCGCCCCTTTTGTCGACCGCCCGGTACAGGTAGGTCCATTTGCCCCGAACCTTGACGTAGGTCTCATCCAGACGCCAGCTCGGATCAAAGCCTCGCCGCCAGAACCAGCGCAACCGCTTCTCCATCTCCGGCGCATAGCGCTGCACCCAGCGATAGATGGTCGTGTGATCGACATCGATGCCACGTTCCGCCAGCATTTCCTCGAGATCGCGGTAGCTGATGCCGTACCGGCAGTACCAGCGGACCGCCCATAGGATGACCTCGCCGGTAAAATGCCGCCCTTTGAAATCGTCCATCACAACTGACCTTACCAATCCAAGGGCCCAACCTTGGCAACCGCATCAGAGTTTGCAACAGAGCCAGGTGACGCCCATTACGACGATCGCGCGCTCGATTTTCGCGGCAACAACATCGCGAACGAGCAGGGCGAGCAGTGGGCGGAAAAGGTCAAAAGTCGTTTGGGAAGCGCCTATGCTGTCGACTTCGAGCGGTTCCCTGATGATCCCGCACGGGATCACCTCCATGTTGCGAAACGCC